>NZ_JAKZKW010000013.1 GCF_022808695.1 Fundidesulfovibrio soli | reverse complement strand
GTGCGCAACGCCAACGACGCCATCTCCATGATCCAGACCGCGGACGGCGCGCTCGGCGTCATCGACGAAAAGCTGATCCGCATGAAGGAACTGGCGACCCAGGCCTCCACGGGCACCTACACCTCTGACCAGCGCCTGATCATCGACTCCGAGTACCAGGCCATGGCCTCGGAAATCACCCGTATCGCCAACGCCACGGACTTCAACGGCATCTACCTGCTCAACGGCAACCTCTCCGGCGCCACCCACTCCGGCACCGGCCTGGTGGCCACCGGCAAGATGAAGGTCCACTTCGGCACCAACAACTACTCGGCCTCCGACTACTACTACGTGCAGATCAACAGCTCCACGGCTTCGTCCCTGGGCGTCGGCGGGGCCGCCGGCAGCGGCAAGGCCGGCCGTTCCATCTCCACGCAGGACCTGGCCCAGAAGTCCCTGGACGCCCTGAACAAGGCCATCGTCTCCAAGGACAAGATCCGCGCCAACCTGGGCGCCCTGCAGAACCGCCTGTCCAACACGGTGCAGAACCTGCAGATCCAGGGCGAGAACCTGCAGGCCGCCGAGTCGCAGATCTCCGACGTGGACGTGGCCACCGAGATGACGGAGTTCACCCGCCAGCAGATCCTGACCCAGTCCGCCGTGGCCATGCTCGGCCAGGCCAACAACCTGCCCAAGATGGCTCAGCAGCTGCTCGGCTAATCCTGGCGAGGCAATCAAGCATCCGGCAAAGCCGGGCCGCATCGCGGCCCGGCTTTTTTTTCGTCGAAAAGGGGGCGCAAGGGATTCGGGAGCAGGAAATCCAGGGAGGAAGGGATGTTGGGTGGTGTCGTCACGGGTCACTGAAGGTCTAAAGGAATTTCGGAACCGGACGATAGGAGTGTCATAGCGGCGCCGCCACCCAGAAACCACACGGCGGGGAGCGGGAGAAGGTCTCGCGGCGGGCCGCAGGCAAGGAAGCCAACAAAATTCACGGAGGAATCACCATGGCTCTCGTAATCAACCACAACATGATGGCGATGAACGCGTCCCGCAACTTGTCGAACTCGTACGGCAAGCTGAGCGTCTCCACTCGCCGCCTCTCTTCCGGCCTTCGCGTGGGCACCGCTTCTGACGACGCCGCCGGCCTGGCCGTTCGCGAACTGATGCGTTCCAACATCTCGTCGCTCAACCAGGGCGTGCGCAACGCCAACGACGCCATCTCCATGATCCAGACCGCGGACGGCGCGCTCGGCGTCATCGACGAAAAGCTGATCCGCATGAAGGAACTGGCGACCCAGGCCTCCACGGGCACCTACACCTCTGACCAGCGCCTGATCATCGACTCCGAGTACCAGGCCATGGCCTCGGAAATCACCCGTATCGCCAACGCCACGGACTTCAACGGCATCTACCTGCTCAACGGCAACCTCTCCGGCGCCACCCACTCCGGCACCGGCCTGGTGGCCACCGGCAAGATGAAGGTCCACTTCGGCACCAACAACTACTCGGCCTCCGACTACTACTACGTGCAGATCAACAGCTCCACGGCTTCGTCCCTGGGCGTCGGCGGGGCCGCCGGCAGCGGCAAGGCCGGCCGTTCCATCTCCACGCAGGACCTGGCCCAGAAGTCCCTGGACGCCCTGAACAAGGCCATCGTCTCCAAGGACAAGATCCGCGCCAACCTGGGCGCCCTGCAGAACCGCCTGTCCAACACGGTGCAGAACCTGCAGATCCAGGCCGAGAACCTGCAGTCCGCCGAATCGCAGATCTCCGACGTGGACGTGGCCACCGAGATGACGGAATTCACCCGTCAGCAGATCCTGACCCAGTCCGCCGTGGCCATGCTCGGCCAGGCCAACAACCTGCCCAAGATGGCTCAGCAGCTGCTCGGCTAATCCTGGAGATAGAACCGATTCCAGCCGGCCGGCCCGCCCAGGCGGACCGGCCGGCTGAACGGTTCGGCGCGGGGTTTGCTTACTTCCGGTCAAGGCGAACTGCCCCGGCAATTATTTCCCAGGGGGACGGTCATGGCGATCGGAGACGTAACAGGCGGAACCACCACTTCCGGCCAGGTGACATTCACGGGGCTCGGCAACGGCACCGACTTCAACAGCCTCATCGAGAAGCTGGTGCAGGTCGAGCAGTCCCGTCTGAGAACCTACCAGACCTGGAAAGAATCCTGGCTGGACAAGAACGTCGCCTTCAAGGCCCTGAACACGGAAATGCTCACGCTGCGCTCCAGCCTGCAGAGCATGGACACCATCGGCGAGTTCCTGAAGAAGACCGCCTCCTCCACCAACACCAGCGCCCTCACAGCCACGGCCGGCGGCGACGCCGAGACCGGCACCACCACCTACACGGTGGCCCAGCTGGCCAAGAACAAGACCATGGTCACGGGCACGGGCTACGCCTCGCTGACCCAGAACATCAACACCCTGGGAACAGCCGCGAAGTTCACCTACACCTACAAGGGGGTCACGGTCAGCAACGCCATCCCGGCCAACTGCACCCTGACCGACCTGGCCTCCATCATCAACGTCAACTCGGCCAACAAGGGCGTGCGCGCCACCACGATCTACGACGGCACCAACTACTACCTGCAGCTCAAGGGGCTCGACACGGGCGCGGCAGCGTCGCTGGTGGTCTCCGGGGCCTCGACCCTGCCGAATTTCAAGTCGGCGAATTTCAGCGTCACCCAGAACAACCAGGACGCCAAGCTCAAGATCAACGGCTGGCCGCTCTCCAACGCCTATATCACCCGGCCCACCAACACCATTTCGGACGTGGTGGCGGGGCTCACCCTGTCGCTGAAGTCCTCGGGTTCCGGGCTCATCACCGTGGATACAGACATCGACTCCGTGGTGGAGAACGTCAAGACGTTCATCAGCCAGGTCAACAAGGTGCGCTCCATGATCAAGGACCTGACCAAGGTGGACTCAACCACCAAGCAGGCCTCGATCCTCACGGGCAACTACGGCCTGCAGATCTGCGACTCCATCATGAAGAACATCACGGCGGCCGACGGCGTGGGCTTCAGCTACCTCACGGACAAGTACACGTCCCTGTCGCCCCTGGGCCTCTCCACCGACGCGGTGGAGGGCTCCACCACGGAAGGCCTGATCATGCTGGACGAGGCCGTGCTGCGCAGCCAGCTGGCCTCCAACGCCAACGCCGTGGGCCTGATCTTCGCGGGCAACTACGTGGGCGACACGGACAGCTCCGACATCAGCTACTCCTCCTACATCAGCGGGCTGACCAAGGCGGGCAACTACAAGGTCAGCTACACCGTGACCGCCGGCAAGGTCAGCGCGGCCACCATCGGCGGCCAGCCCGCCACCTTCGACCCGGTCAAGAACACCATCACGGGCAAGGCGGGCACGGACGCGGCCGGTATGGTCGTGCAGGTGAACAACAACACCGACGGGAGCTACACCCACACGGTGAACCTGCGCCTGGGCAAGGCCCCCGAGCTGGTGGGCGAACTGGCGGACCTGACCAACGCGGACACGGGCCCCCTGAACATCCTGCAGAAGAACTACGTGACCATTTCCGACAACATCCAGAAGAAGATCGACTACGAAAACAGGCGCATTTCTTCCTATGCGCAGAGCCTGAAGAACAAGTTCTCAAAACTGGACGCGCTGCTTGGCACCTACAACCAGCAGCAGACCAGCCTGGCCTCCCAGATCACGCAGATGAGCAAGTCCTAGGGCTTCAAGGAGTAATCGACCATGCAAAAGGCGGCGCAAGCATATATCCAGACCCAGGTGAACACCGTCACCCAGGGCGACCTGGTGGTCATGCTCTTCGACGGCTGCATAAAATTCCTGCGTCAGGCCAAAGAGGCCATGACCGCCAAGGATTACGCGCGCAAGGGCGTCCTCATCTCCAAGGCCCTGGACGTCATCGCGGAGCTGCAGAGCAGCCTGAACCTGCAGAAGGGCGGCGAGGTGGCCGAGAACCTCTCCAAGCTCTACCTGCTGTGCTCCACCAAGCTGCTCATGGCCAACATGAACATGGACCAGGGCATCGTGGACCAGGTTGTGAACATGCTCTCCGGCGTGCGCGACGCCTTCGCCCAGATCAACACCCCCGAGTTCGTGCCGCAGGCTCCCGCCTCCATGCAGCAGGCCCGCAGCAGCGGCCCCGGCCTGGCCACGGCCGGCATGGCAGCCCCGTCGGCCGGCGCGCCGGTGCACAAGGCCTTCGCGGCCTATTCCCAGGCCAAGAAGTAGGGGGGCCGACAACCGGGGCGGGCAGGGTCCGCGCGCTCTGGACGCTGGGCGCGCTTTGGGCAATAATGCCGGATGCGCCATGAACCGCCTGTCCGCGTGCTGCACGTGGTCAAATCCCTTGGCCTCGGCGGCACCGAAAAGGCCATGCAGCTTCTGGCCGCCAACCTCGACCGTTCCGTTTTCGCCCCCTTCGCGCTCAGCGCGGAGGACGGCCCCCGCCGCGGCATGCTCAAGGCCGCCGGGATTCCGGTGATCCTGGGCGGCGACCTCTACCAGGCCCTCCTGCATCTCAAGCCGGACGTGGTGCATCTGCACCGCGCGGGCTGGCCCGAACCCGAACTCACGACCCCGCTCAAGCGTTTCCGCCCCCGCCTCGTGGTGGAGACCAACGTCTTCGGCCGCCTGGACGCCAGCCCCGGCGGGGCCGTGGTGGACATGCACCTGCTGGTCTCGCCGTTCTGCCTGCATCGCCTGCTGGCGCACCACGGCCCGCAGGTGGACCCGGCGAAATACGGCGTGCTGCCCAACCCCATCGACACGGACCTTTTCGCCGCCCGCTGCCCCGGGCCGGATCTTTCCCAAAGGGCGGCCGTGCGCGTCTCCCGCCCGGACCCGGGCAAATGGTCGCGCCTGAGTTTCGAGATGCTGCCCCACCTGAGACGAATGGCCCCGGATTTCGTCTTCCGGGTGCTTGGGGCCACCCCCGAGTTCGAGGACTTCATCCGCACCCAGGGCCTTGGGGCCAACGTGGAGCTGCTGCCCCAGGTGGAGAGCGACGAGGATCTTGCAGAGCTTTTTGGCCGCTGCGCGGCGTTCGCCCACGGTTGCGACACGGGCGAATCCTTCGGCATGGCCATCGCCGAGGCCATGGCCTGCGGGCTGCCGGTGGTCACCCATCCGGCCCAGGGCGACCGCGACAACGCCCACCTGGACCTGGTGGAGCACGGCGTCACCGGGCTGGTGGCCTCCACGGCCGAGGAATACGCCGCCGCGCTGCGCTGGCTCTGGGACAACCCGGACCAGGCCCGGCGCATGGGCCAAGCCGGGCGCGCCAAGGTGGCGGCCAACTACCGGGCGCAGCTTGTGGCCGAGAGCCTGGGCCTCCTCTACCTCGAGCTGCTGGGGCGGCGCTGATGGACCCCTTCGCCCCCTACACCGCCCAGGCGCTCTCCTTCCGCCTGGCCGGGCAGCCCCAAGATTACGCCGTGGGGCCGTACCGCCCTGGATCGCTGGACGCGGGCCTGCGCCAGGCCGCTCGGGCCGGGCACTGCGTGCTGCTGGGCGCGGGCGCTGGGGCGGCGCTGGCGGACATCCGCTCCCGCCTGCCCGGGGGCGTGGGCCTGAGCGTGTGCGAGCTCTACCCGGCCCATGCGGCGGCCCTGGAACCCGTCACGGACCGTGAGGTCTGGCTGCTGGCCGACGCCTCGGAGACGGCCCTAGCCTGGATGCTCTTCTCCGCCGGGTTGGTCCCGGGGCGGGCCGCGTGCCTGCTCAACCCCGAGGTGGCCGACCCCACCGCCAAGGCCCGCTTCAAGGCGGTGCAGCGCCTGCACGCCGCCTATTCCCCCCTGGAAATTCCAGCCGCCCCGGCCGGACGACCCTCGCTCGGCGTGGCGGCCATCCTCCATCCCGGCGAGCCGGACCTGGAAGGCTTCTTCGCGGCCCTGCCCGGCGCCGCGTGCGAGGCAGTGGCCCTCTGGGACGCCCCGGAGCCCCCGGCGCATCTCTCGGGCGCGCCCATCCCGGTGCGCCACCTGGCCCACCCCCTGGGCGCGGACTTCGCGGCCCAGCGCAACCGGCTGCTGGCCGCCTGCCGCACGGACTGGGTGCTCATGCTCGACGCCGACGAGCGCCTGGACCAGGCCCTGGCGGCCCTGCTGCCCGGGTTGGTCGCGCAGGGGCAGTGCGCCTCCTTCGCCTTCCCCAGGCGGGCCGTGGGGCCAGGGGGCGTGAAGGTGGGCTTCGGCCTCTGGCCGGACCTGCAGCTGCGTCTGTTCAGGCGGCTGCCCGGGCTGCGCTTCGTGCGCCCCGTGCACGAACGGCTGGAGGGGCTCTCCGGGCCCACCGGCCTGTGCATCGGGGCTGGAATCCGCCACTTGTGCGACAGCCTCAAGCAGTCGGGCGCCATAGACGGCAAGCTGGCCCTGTTCGACCAGGCTGCCGGGCGGGAGGGCCTGCACCGGCGCAGCGGGGAATACCCCACCGTGCCCGAGGAATACCTGGCGGGCCTGCCCGGGGCCGCGCTCCTGGGCCAGTGGCCCGAATCGGTCAGCTTCCTTCCCCTTTGACGTTGATTTGCGCGCCGAGGCGGGCTAATGCCAAATGAGGCCCATCGCCATGAAAGGTTACTGATGCGCATCGTCTGCCCACAATGCGGGTACAGCAGGGACATCCCCGAGGATAAGATCCCCGCCCGCTCGAGCATCGCAAGCTGTCCCAAGTGCTCCTTCCGCTTCCGCTTCCGGGGCTTCCAGGCCCAGCCGGAGCGGCAGGACGACTTGGCGGAGCCCGTCTACCCGCCCAGGCCCTCGCGCCCGGCGCGGGAGCCCGAACCCGTGTCCCGGCCCCCGTTCGAGGCGCGCTCCCAGCGGCTCTACACCGGCGAGGAGGAGCAGCCTCCCTACACCCAGGCCCCGCCCAGGCCCCAGGCCCGCTGGCTGCCCGACCCCGAGCCCGAACCGGCGGCACCAGCCCCTCGGGATTTGGCCCCCCGCGAAACTGCTCCAGGAGCCTTCGAGCCCCAGGGCGGCCCCTATCGTGCCGACCCAGCGGACCCCTACGGAGCGTCCCGTTCCGGGGCCGGCGAGCAGGACATGGCCGCGCCGCGCCGTCCCTTCAGGGCGCAGGCCGCCGGCGCGCAGGCTTTCGAGCCCCAGGCGGTGGTGTCCTATCCGCCCTTGCACTCCCCCGCGGAGCCCGAGCCCGACGCCGTCCCGGAAGCGCACTCCCCGGAGACCCGCCCGCAGATCCATTTCCCCGAGCCTGCGGCCCATGAGCCCGCACCCGTGCCGCCTCCCGCTCCCGAACCGGAGCCGGAGCCGGTATCCACGGAGCACCGCGAGTGGAGCCTGCCGCCCACGTCCCCCAGGCCCGAGCCCGCCGCCGAGAATAGCGGGCAGGGCGCGGAGGCCGCTGCGGGCCAGCCGCAGGCCCAGGCCGGTGACGACTCCGTGCGAGACATCTGGGCCCGCCTGCAGGCCATGGGCGCCAAGCCCGCCGCGGCCCCGGCCCCCGGCGCGCCGCGCCAGGCCGACGAGGCAAGGCCCTCCGCGCCCTCCGGGCCGGAGACCCTGGCCCCCTGGGAGCAGCTGGAGCATTTCGGGGTGATCCCGGCCTTCACGCTCACGGCCAAGAACATCCTGGCCAACCCCGGCGACTTCTTCGACCAGCTGCCCTCCGGCACGGGCAAGGTGCGGCCCCTGATCTTCGCGGTGGCCGTGTGCATGGTCACGGTGCTCTTCGGGCTGGTCTGGAACTTCTTCGGTCTTGGCCCCAACCTCTCCGAGCTGGGCCGCACCGAGTGGTTCCAGGGTCTCGGCGCGGGCGCGCTGGGGCGGCTGGCCTGGGTCGGCCTGGCCCCCATCCTGGTCACGGCCTTCGTGTTCCTGGATTCGGCCCTGGCCCACCTGCTGCTGGGCTTGCTGCGCGCGGCCACCAAACCCTACGAGGACACCTTCCGCGTCGCCTGCTATGCGGGGGGGCCCTGGCTCCTGGCGGTCTTGCCTGTGCCGTATTCGTATCTTATACCTGTGGTGCTCATCTGGCACATGACCCTCCAGGCCATCGGCCTGAAGAAGCTGCACGGCTCGGGCTACCCCCAGGTGCTGGCGGCCGTGCTGGTGAAGTGGTCCATGTATTTCATGGCCTCGTTCGCCATACTGCACCTGCTGCTGACGCGCAGGTAGCCCTGGGAGGAGTGCCCATGGTCGCCTGGATCAAGCGCATGATCTCAAGCCTGGTGTCGCGGCGGCGCGTAGCCCGCGACACTGGGCCCGTGGCGTTCCAGACCCTCTCCAAGGAGATGCGTGAGCTGGCCGAGATCGCCAGCCGCGTCTGGCCGGATGAGCCCTCCTTCCAGTCCCGGATCAAGAGCATCCAGGAAGAGATGGACCAGCTCGACGAGCTCACGGCCAAGCCGGAGTTCCGCCTGTTGCCCCTGCAGAAGCGGGTGGAGCTGCGCGAAAGCCTGCTGCACTCCAAAACGCAGCTCATGGATACCGTGTCCACCGCGCCGCCCCCGACCACCCGGCCGCAATAAGCCCCAGGCGCGATTCTTGCTGCGCTGCTAATAAATCACCTCCCGCGAGGACGGATTATGAAACGCTTGCTCCTTGCCGCGGCCCTGGCCGCCTTGACGGCCTCATGCGCCCTTGACCCCAAGCTCACCGAGCAGTCCACGCTCTACGTGGACGTGCACGTCAAGCGCAACAACCCCTCCGTGTACGTGCAGCCCATGAACGCGCCCACCCGGCCCTTCAAGGCCGTGGTGCTGCCCTTCGCCGTGCAGCAGGACATCACCAACGCCCGCCACCTCTCCAAGCAGCTCACCGAGGTGTTCGCCAACACCTGGATGCAGGATCAGGTGTTCCCGGCCATCTTCTACGAACCCTCGCAGGAGGGCCTCTCCAACGAGCAGGCCATCCTCGTGGGGCGCGACCGCGGCGCGGACTGCGTGGTGGTGGGCCGCCTGGCCTACATCCTGGCGGGCGGCACCCGCTCGGACTCGGCCGTGTCGCTCTCCTTCGAGATCATCGACGTCAACTCCGGCCAACGCATCTGGTCCATGTCCCAGGCCGGGCGCATGGACCCGGACCGCAGCGCGGACTTCGTGCTCTTCAAGCGCGAGAGCCGCATGCCCCAGGACCCCCTGTGGTCCATCATGACCGCCCTTGGCCACGACACCGGCGGCGCCATCAAGAAGTGGAACACCGGGATGCAGTTCCAGAGCCCCGGGGCCACCAGCGCGCCCGTCTCCATCCCCAAGGACCACGCCCCGCCCCCGCCGCCCAAGGCCCCGCTCCAGAGCTCCAAGCTGGAGTATTAGGAGAGGCAACAGCAGGAGGTGAGATGCCTCCGGCGGCCAAAGGAACTTCGTTCCTTTGGAATCCTATTCAGCTTCGCGTCGATCTCGGGCAGCGCCATCCGCGCTGCCCTTTTTTTTGACGGTCTAGCGGGCTCCCCAACACGGGGTCGTCAGTTGTCCTGCCGCCACACGACCGCGCTCGCCTGCCCCCTGGGTGCCGCCTCGCGCCAGCCGGGGCGATCATCGCGCTGGCGCTTGCGCCAGAGGGCCGCAGGCCCGGCAGCTTGATCGTCCGAGTGGCGCGGGGCGGCGCAGGGGGGCACCCCGTCGAAGTTCGCGCCGTGAGCGGCCATTCGGCGGTCCGGAGTCTTCCCATCCGGCCAAGAATGACTACTATCCTCCATGCTTTCCGGCGCTTGCCGTCCCGGCCGCCGAAAATGTGATCCAAGTCCTTTCGGACCGGGGGGAAAAATGCTAGTCCCCCCTTCCACACAAGTTTCAATCGAGGTCATAGCATGATCGGCATCTCCAAGCTTTACTGCGGTACCGTGGAATCTTCCGACGCCCTGCGCTACGGACGCCACTCCGGCAAGCTGCCCTCCCACCTGCTTCAGTTCTCCAAGGACAAGAAGCCCGTGGTGGTCTGGAACATGACCAAGCGCTGCAACCTGAAGTGCGTCCACTGCTACGCCAAGGCCATCGACGAGACCGGCAAGGACCCCATCTCCACCGAGCAGGGCAAGGCCCTGATCGACGATCTGGCCTCCTACGGCGCTCCGGTCATGCTGTTCTCCGGCGGCGAGCCCCTGGTCCGGCAGGATCTGGTGGAGCTGGCCCACCACGCCGTGGGGCGCGGGATGCGCGCGGTCATCTCCACCAACGGCACGCTCATCACCAAGCAGAAGGCCAAGGAACTCAAGGAAGTGGGCCTCTCCTACGTGGGCATCTCGCTCGACGGCATGGAGGAGATCCACGACAAGTTCCGCGCCGTGCCCGGCAGCTTCAAGAAGGCCCTGCAGGGCATCGAGAACTGCCAGGCCGAGGGCCTCAAGGTGGGCCTGCGCTTCACCATCAACAAGCGCAACTGGACCGAGGTCCCCCACCTGTTCGACCTCATCCGCGAGCTTGAAGTGCCCCGCATCTGCTTCTACCACCTGGTCTACTCCGGGCGCGGCTCCGAGCTGATCAAGGAAGACCTGGACCACGCCGAGACCCGTCAGGTGGTGGACCTGATCATGGACCGCACCCGTCAGCTTTTCGACGCCGGGCATGAGAAGGAAGTCCTCACTGTGGACAACCACGCCGACGGCCCGCACGTGTACTACCGCCTGCTCAAGGAAGACCCCAAGCGCGCCGAGGAGGTCATGGAGCTGCTCCAGTTCAACGAGGGCAACAACTCCGGGCGCGGCATCGGCTGCATCTCCTGGGACGGCCAGGTCCACGCCGACCAGTTCTGGCGCAACCACACCTTCGGCAACGTGCTGGAGCGGCCCTTCTCCGAGATCTGGGACGACCCCAACATCGAGCTGCTGGCCAAGCTCAAGAACAAGAAGCAGTACGTGGGCGGCCGCTGTGCTGATTGCCGCTTCCTGAACATTTGCGGCGGCAACTTCCGCGCCCGCGCCGAAGCCTACTACGGCGACGTCTGGGCGCAGGACCCCGCCTGCTACCTGACGGACGAAGAGATCAAGAAGTAGGGAAGACAAGGGGCGCCGCCCCTTGACCCCGCCAGAGGGACGGAGTCCCTCTGGACTCCCTTCCGGCTTCGCGGGATTCGTGAGGCAATGAGGGGGGAGTGGGGGGGCCTTCATGCCGCGAGAACCGCGCAAAGCCGCGATCCCCGCGGCGGTGCCCTCGGCGCGAAACGCGCCGAATTGAGAATATAATTATGAACCGCCGGGACGAGCGCCGCTTTGGGCGCGGTCCCGGCGGTCTATCTCGGGCCATACCCGCCCACGAATCCCGCGAAGCGGTCGCGGGGTCCAGGGGGATCATCCCCCTGGCGGGAGAGTCCAGAGAGGGCAGCGCCCTCTCTGGCCGCCGGAGGCAATTCCCCTTCCCCCGGCAACCTTCAGGAGGACGCCGATGTACGACTTCCATCGCGGCCGCCGCCTGCGCCGCACCCCGGCCATGCGCGACCTGGTGCGCGAGACCGCGCTCACCCGCAACGACCTCATCATGCCCTACTTCGTGGCCGAAACCGGCCCGGCGGACATGGTCAAACCCATCGGTGCCATGCCGGGCCAGAACCAGCTGGGCATGAAGGCCCTGGTGGAGCGCGTGGCCAAGGCCGTGGACAAGGGCCTGCAGTCCGTCATCCTGTTCGGCATCCCCGGCGTCAAGGACCCGGTGGGCAGCCAGGGCTACGCCGAGGACGGCGTGGTGCAGCGCGCCGTGCGCGAGCTGAAGACGAAGTTCCCCAAGCTGGTGGTGGTCACGGACGTGTGCCTCTGCGAGTACACCTCCCACGGCCACTGCGGCGTGCTGGACGAGGAGGGCAGGGTGCTCAACGACCCGACGCTCGAACTCCTGGCCCGCACCGCGCTCTCCCACGCGCAGGCAGGGGCGGACATCGTGGCCCCCTCGGACATGATGGACGGGCGCGTGGCCGCCATCCGGGCCGTGCTGGACGGCAACGGTTACGAAGAGATTCCGGTTATGTCATACGCTGTGAAGTACGCCTCCGCGTTCTACGGGCCGTTCCGCGAGGCGGCGGAGTCAGCGCCCAAGAGCGGGGACCGCAAGTCCTACCAGATGGACCCAGCCAACTGGCGCGAGGCCCTGCGCGAGGCGGCGGCGGACGTGGCCGAGGGCGCGGACTTCCTGATGGTCAAGCCGGCGGGGCCGTACCTGGACATCATCAGGCTGGTGCGCGACAACTTCGACCTGCCCCTGGCGGCCTACCAGGTCAGCGGCGAGTACTCCATGATCAAGGCGGCGGCCCAACTGGGCTGGATCGACGAGCAGGCCGTCATGACGGAGTCGCTTGTGGCCATCAAGCGCGCCGGGGCGGATTTGATTCTGACGTATTTCACCGAAGCCATGCTGGACAGGCTGTAGGAGGGCGGACGTGCATCCTCATTCCAAAGGACATCCCGGCCCGCAGCTTGCCGGTTCTCCCGGCGCGGGACATGCCGGGGGCGGACACCCGCCGCTCGGCCATCCGGGCGGCCACCCCGGCCACGGCGCAATGCCCAAAACCCTGCCCAACGGCGCGCCCCCGGTGCGCCTGGTGGCCTGGGAGATCACCCGGCGCTGCAACCTGGCCTGCAAGCACTGTCGCGCCGAGGCCCACTTCGAGCCCTATCCGGGCGAGCTGAGCAACGCCCAGGCCAAGGCGCTCATCGACACCTTCCCCGAGGTCGGCAACCCCATAATCATCTTCACCGGCGGCGAGCCCCTCATGCGCCCCGACTGGGACGACCTGGTCTCCTACGCCAACGCCAAGGGCCTGCGCTGCGTCATGGCCCCCAACGGCACGCTCATCACGGCGGAGAACGCCCGGCGCATGAAGGAGGTGGGCATCCAGCGCTGCTCCATCTCCATCGACGGCCCGGACCCCGAGACCCACGACGAGTTCCGGGGCGAGAAGGGGGCCTTCGAGGGCGCGCTGCGCGGCATCCAGCACTTGAAGGACGCCGGGATCGAGTTCCAGATCAACACCACGGTCACCAAGTCCAACCTGCACAACTTCAAGAAGATCTTCGAGCTGTGCGAGTCGCTGGGCGCAAGCGCCTGGCACATCTTCCTGCTGGTGCCCACGGGCCGCGCCACGGAGATCGCCGCCCAGGTGATCACGGCCGAGGAATACGAGACCGTGCTCAACTGGTTCCACGACTTCCGCAAGACCACCACCATGCAGCTCAAAGCCACCTGCGCGCCGCACTACTACCGGATCATGCGCCAGCGCGCCAAGGAGGACGGCGTGCCCGTGACGCCCGACAACTTCGGGCTGGACGCGCTCACGCGCGGCTGCCTGGGCGGCATCGGCTTCTGCTTCATCTCGCACTCGGGCACGGTGCAGCCCTGCGGCTACCTGGAGCTGGACTGCGGCAACGTGCTGGAGACGCCCTTCCCCGAAATCTGGGCCGAGACCCAGTGGTTCAAGAAGTTCCGGGACCAGAAACAGTACGGGGGCAAGTGCGGCCCCTGCGAGTACCACAAGGTCTGCGGCGGGTGCCGGGCCAGGGCATTCACCATGAAGGGCGATCCCATGGCCCCCGAGCCGCTGTGCACCTACCAGCCCAAGCGGGGCGGGGAGAAACCCGAAGGCCACGGGGGTTTTGCCTCCGGCGGGCAAGTGGAGTAGGGTGGTTCGCATGGACGCACATGACCGCAAAATCCTGGACATCATCCAGTCCGGCTTCCCGATCGAGGAGCGGCCCTACGCCGCGGTGGGCGAACAGCTCGGCCTCACCGAATCCGAGGTGCTGGCCCGCGTGCGGGCGCTCCGGGCCAAGGGCGTCATCCGGCGCATCGGGGCCAACTTCAGCTCCGGCTCCCTGGGCTGGCAGAGCACCCTGTGCGCCGCGCGCGTGCCTGAAGCGCAGATCGAGGCCTTCGTGGCCGAGGTCAACTCCCACCAGGGCGTGACCCACAACTACCTGCGCGACCACTCCTTCAACGTCTGGTTCACCATGATCGCGCCGGACATGGCCGCCGTGCGCGCCACCCTGGCCGAGATCACCAGCAAGACCGGCATCGCCGTGCTGAACCTGCCCGCCGAGGAACTCTTCAAGATCAAGGTGGATTTCGCCATGGAGGGCGCATGATCCTCTCCCCTTCGCTGCTCTCGTCCGACTTCGGCCGCCTGGCCGAGGAGTTGGCAGCCCTGGAGGCCGCGGGCCTTTCCTGGGTGCACTGGGACGTGATGGACGGGCTGTTCGTGCCCAACATCACCATCGGTCCGCTGGTGATCAAGAGCCTGCGCCCGGTGTCCAAGCTGTTCTTCGACGTGCACCTGATGATCGAGCGCCCGGAGCGCTACCTGGCGGACTTCGTCTCCGCCGGGGCGGACCTGGTCTGCGTGCACGCCGAGAGCACGCACCACCTGGAGCGCGCCGTGGCCGAGATCGCCCGCCTCGGGGCCAAGCCCGCCGTGGCCCTCAACCCGGCCACGCCCCTCTCCGCCGTGGAGTACCTGCTGCCGCAGCTCTCCATGGTGCTGGTGATGAGCGTGAACCCCGGGTTCGGCGGCCAGTCCTTCATCGGGTTCTGCATGGAGAAGATCCGCTCCCTGCGGGCCATGATCGACGCGCAGGGCGCGGAGACCCTCATCCAGGTGGACGGCGGCGTCACCCTGGAGAACTGCGCGGAGATCGTGCGGGCCGGGGCGGACGTGCTGGTGAGCGGCTCGGCCTTCTTCGGCTTCCCGCCCTATGCGGAGCGCTTCGCGGCCTTCAACCGGGCCGTGGAGGCGGGGCGCTGATGGGCATGACTGACGCCCGTGAGGATCTGGCCGAGGCCATCAGGGAGCACTTCATCAGCGCCCTGGGCCTGGGCGAGAGCGCGGCCCGCTCCCTGGTGGGGACCAGCCGGGTGGCGCTCAGGCGCTCCATGACCGCCCTTGGGGAGGCCATGAACCAGGGCGACCGCGCGAGCACGGCCTTCTGGGCCCACAACGTGAAGGGCAACCTGCTCAACACGGGCCTGATGGAGCTGGCCGGGCTGGCCCTGGCCATCGAGCGGGCGGCCGAGGATGCCTCCGCCAGGCTGCCCATGGACACACTGGACAGGCTCGCGCGCGAACTCTCCCGCTTTCTGGCCTGAGCCGGCTCCCACGGCCTTGCGGGCCACTAGCCTTCCAGGCCGCGCCGTGCTAAGGGGCGTCGGTCTTTCAATCCCCTCTGCATACGGAAACCATGTGAGCAACGAGCGAATTTTTGTGGCGGGCCACCGGGGGCTGGTGGGCTCGGCCGTGGTGCGGGCCCTGGAGGGCCGCCCCGGCTGCGAGACCGTCACCCGCACCCGGGCGCAGCTCGACCTCACCGACCAGGCCGCAGTGCGCCGCTTCATGGCCGAGGTCAGGCCGCACAAGATCGTGCTGGCCGCGGCCAAGGTGGGCGGCATCCACGCCAACAACACCTATCCGGCCGAGTTCATCTGGCAGAACTCCATCATCCAGTGCAACGTCATCGACGCGGCCTACAGGGAGGGCGTGGAGAAGCTCGTGTTCCTGGGCTCCTCCTGCATCTACCCCAAGTTCGCGCCCCAGCCCATGACCGAGGACTGCCTGCTCACCAGCGCCCTGGAGCCCACCAACGAGTGGTACGCCGTGGCCAAGATCGCCGGCATCAAGATGTGCCAGGCCTACCGCCGCCAGTACGGCTTCGACGCCGTGAGCCTGATGCCCACCAACCTCTACGGGCCGGGCGACAACTTCGATCTTGAGAACTCCCACGTGCTCCCGGCGCTGCTGCGCCGCTTCCACGAGGCCGCGCGGGCCGGGGCCGGGAGCGTGACGGTGTGGGGCACGGGCAACGTCTGCCGCGAGTTCCTGCACGTGGACGACTGCGCCCGGGCCATCGTTTACTGCATGGACAACTACTCCGACGAGCGCATCGTCAACGTGGGCACCGGCCAGGACGTGACCATCCGCCAGCTGGCCGAGACCGTGGCGCGCGTCACGGGCTTCGCGGGCCGCATCGAGTTCGACCCCACCAAGCCCGAAGGCACCCCGCGCAAGCTGCTGGACGTGTCGCGCCTGAAGGCCCTGGGCTTCAGCCCCTCCATCGGGCTTGAGGAGGGCATCGCGGGCACCTACCGCTGGTTCCTCGACAACATCCACACCCTGCGCGGCTAGCGTCTCGCGGGAAAAGAGCGTCTATGCGTTTCGAATCCATCGTGCTCGTCAGCCACGTCACGGACCTCTCCGGCCCCTCCGAGGCCGTGGAGAACTACCTCAAGAGCCGCTCCAAGCGCCTGGGGGTGATTTTTCACCCATTCCACTACTGCGCGGACCGCCGCTCCCGCATGAAGGAGTACGACGGGAAGTTCCTGCACCGCGAGGTCAAGCAGGGCGGCTGGGCGCTGCCCCCGCTGCTGACCTACGTCAAGGACGCGCTCTTCACCCTGTTCTACTTCCTGCGCCTGGGCGGGCGCTTCGACGTGTACCTGGGCGCGGACCCGCTCAACACCGTGGTGGGCGTGATCCTCAAGAAGCTCGGGCTCACGCGCTTCGTGATCTTCTACACCATCGACTGGATGCCCGAGCGCTTCTCCAGCAAGTGGCTGAACGCCGTGTACCACTGGCTGGACCGCTTCTGCGTGCGCAACTGCGACGCGGCCTGGAACATCTCCCCGCGCATCGTGGACGTGCGCCGCTCCCAGGGGCTGCCGGACAGCCGCAACATCCTGGTGCCCGTGGGCGTGGACCTGGAGAAGATCGAGCTGCCTGACAAGTCCGCCACGGAGCCCGCCGCCCTGGTGCTCTTGGGCGCTTTGGCCCCCTCCAAGGGCGTGGACCTGGTGATCGACGCCTTCCCGAGCCTGAAGGAGCGCTTCCCGCAGCTGACCCTGCACGTCATCGGCAAGACGCCCCACGACGCCGTGGAGGACGGGGTGGTCTACCAGCCCTACGAACCCAGGCTCAAGGCCCTGGGCGAGGGCGTGGTGCTGCACGGGGCCAAGCCCCACGACGAGGTGCTGGCCATGCTGCCCGGCTACGACATTTCGCTGGCGCTCTACAAGCCTTCGCCCAACAACCTCTCCCAGTGGGCCGACCCCTCCCGCGTGAAGGATTACCTGGCCTGCGGCCTGCCCGTGATCATCACCCCCGTGCCCGAGATCCACAAGGACATCGCGGAGTTGGAGGCGGGCGTCGTGGTGGACTACGCCGTGGAGCCCCTGGCGGAGGCCATCGGCTCCCTGCTGGCCGACCCGCAGAAGTGGCGCCGGATGCGCGGGAACGCCCTGGCCTACATGCAGTCCTACTCCTGGTCCTCCATCCTGGACGGGGTGTTCGAGAAGTCCTTCAAGGCTTAGCGGATGCGCGAACCGGTGAAGAAGCTCCTGGCCGTGGCCGCAGTGGCCGGGTTGGCCCTGATCTCCTTCGCCGGGGTGCTGGCCAGGCCGGGCATCGTGGGCCACACCTGGGACTGGGGCGTGCCCAACTTCCTGGAGCAGTACCGCTCCATGAGCGAGCATCACTTCTCCACCTGGGACGCCTACTTCGAGACCGGCCGCTACCACTACTTCAAGCTGGAGCTGCTCTACTGGCAGCTGATCACCCCCCTGGCCCGCATGGGCGGGGAGTGGATGAGCAAGCTCCTGCCCCTGTGCTTCGTCACCGCCTCGGGCCTGGCCATGCTGCCCCTGGCCCGGCGCTTCGGGCTGAACTGGTTCTACGCCACGCTGGCGGCGCTGTTCTACGCCCTCTCGCCCTACACCTACAGCCGCGTGGTGGCCGGGCACATGCCCATGCTGGCCGGGTTCGCCATCATCCCGCTGCTGCTTCTGGCCTACTTCACCCTGCTGGGCTCCATCCGGGAGCGCGGGCGCATCGCCCCGCGCGCGGCCATCGCCTGCGGGCTCCTGCTGGGGCTGACCTCCATGCACCCCAGCGTGGGCGTGAGCAGCGCGGCCATGCTCGGGCTCTTGGGCCTGCACGCCCTGGTCAAGGGGCCGGGGCGCTGGCGGGTGCTGGCCTCCACCGTGCTGGTTTTCGCCTTGGCGCTGGCCATGAACATCCACTTCATGGCCCCCTTCCTGGGCGACTACCTGGGCAAGGGCGCCATCCGCCACGGCTGGGGGCTCTCGGCCTCGGCCAAGGGCGAGGTCACCGTGGACACGGAGCTGCCCATGCGCGAGGGCTTCCACCAGTCCACCAGCCAGCCCGTGGACTCCGTGATCCGGCTGGACCTGCGCCCCGGCATGGACACCGAATACGCCTTCCCAGCCCCTCCGGGCCTTCGCGCACCCTGGGTGCTGGCCTCCTTGGTACTGGCCGGGCTGGCCCTGTGCTCCTTCACGGCACGGCGCATCCGCCGTGACCCCGACCAGGAGGACACCCTGCGCGCCCAGAACGCGGGCATGTTCGTGGTGGCCCTCACGGGCGTGCTGCTGGTCTGCGGCTCGCGCACGCCGTTCGGCGTGGCCTTCTACCAGGGGGTGCTCAAGGGTTTCGTGCCCATCCTCTTCGCGGCTTTCTCCAACACCACGCGCTGGCTGCCGCTGATCGTCACGGCCTACGCCCTGCTGGCCTTCCAGTTGCCCCAGGCCTGGGAGGAGCGGGGAACGGCCAGGCGGCCCTGGCTGAACCGAGCGGTGCTGGCCGCCGTGCTGCTGGTGTTCGTCTCGCCCTACCTGGGGCAGAGCCTGCTCTCCAGCGCGCCCAAGGACGCCGTGCCCCAGCCCCTGGCCCTCAAGCACACGCCCATCCACCCCGAGGACGCCAAGGTCTACGCCTTCCTGCGCGACCAGCGCGCCTGGGGCCGCGTGGCCTACCTGCCGCCGGTGGGCATCAGCTGGCCCGGTGATTCGCCCTACAGTTACGAGTGGAGCTCGGCCTACTCGCCCAAGCCCTTCTTCCTGGCCTTCTACAACAACCCCCTGGGCAGCGAGATCATCTCCAGCATGTACGCCGAGCAGCCCAGCCCCAACCTGGACCGCCTCTTCGGGCTGGCCTCGGTGCGCTACCTGGTCTACCCGCACGACACGTTCTTCATCTCCTACCAGGATTTCCAGCCCGGCTACCGGGGCGAGCCCGTGGTGGACGGCTTCAAGAACTACAAGCCCGTGCTGGACAAGGCCCTGGCCCTGCAACACGGCCTCGTGCTGGAGAAGCGCTTCGGCAGCGTGGACATCTACCGAAACCCCGACGCCGCGCCCGGCGTGTTCGCGGCCTCGCGCCTGCTGGCCGTGGCCGACGCCTCGGGCCGGGGGGGCAACCTGACCGCCGCCGTGCTGCCGGACGTGGTGGGGATGCCGTTCTACCAGCCCGGGCAGGCCGTGATCCCGGCCGGGGAGTCCCCCGAGTTCCTGGCCTTGCTGGGGCGCATCATGGAGGCCGGTGAGAGCGGACAGAAGGGGCTGGAGCGGGCCTTCGTCACGGACCGGGCGGGCAAGCGCCAGGCCCTGCTCTACAGGGGCGCGGCCTACGAGCTGCCCTCGGTGGAGTTCACCCGCCAGGGGCCGACCACCTGCCGCGTGCGCCTCACCGGCGTGAAGTCGGGCTTCCCGCTGCTCTTCCAGGAGACCTTCCACGACGGCTGGAAGGCCTACCTGCTGCCGGCGGACGCGCGCCGCGCGCCAGATGCCGCCCTGCTCAAGGACTACGCCGTGTTCCCGGACAACCAGGACTGGCAGGCCACGCCGGATGAGCTCCGCGAGTATCTGGAGCGCGGATGGGTAAGCACCCTGGGCGACGGCCGCAAGCGGACGCGCGCGCTGCTGGAGTACGGTCCGGGCGGCCGGGTGGAGTCCGAGCGGCCGATGAGCTGGAGCGTGGATTTCGTCTCCAGGCGTTTTTTGAGCACGGTGCAGAACGACAACCTGCCCGCCACGCCCCAGGACGCCACCTGGCGCGAAGGCGTGATCGAACCGGCGTCGCCCGTGGGTTCCGGCTTCGACGCCCTGTCCCCGGCCTCCTGGAAGGCCGCTGGAGCCTCCGAAGGCAAGGCCATGCCCTGGCCGGAGATGCTGCACTGGCAGGCCAGCGGCTACGGCAACGCCTGGTGGATCGACCCGGCGCTGCTGCCCGCGTTCGGCCCCGAGGCCTCGCGCTACGCCCGGCCCAACCCGGCGGGCGGGGTGGACCTGGAGCTGGTCATCGAGTTCAAGCCCCAGCGCTATTACCTTTTGGGCCTGGCGGTCTCTGCCCTGAGCGTGGCCCTGGCCCTGGCCGCCCTTGGCGCGATCACCGTGGCCCAGCGGCTGCGCGTGCGGAGGCTCAATGTCTAGGTACGGCATCCTGCCCCAGGACAAGCCCCGCTGGCCCTGGACCATGGGCCTCGTGCTCCTGGGCGCGCTCACGGCCCTGGCCTGCATGCGCTACCTGGCGCTGCGCTCCACCGTGTTCGACCTGGGGGTGTTCGTCTGCAACCTCACGGCCATGAGCGAAGGCGGGGAGTGGTGGCGGGCCATGAACGGCCACATCCAGCCCGTGCTCTGGCTCTACGCCTGGCTCATCCGCCCCCTGCCGGACTGGCTCACCCCCCTGGGGCTCATGGTGGCCCAGGCCTTCATGCTGGCGCTGCCCCTGCCGTTCCTGGGCAAACGCTACGGGGTGTTCCCGGCCCTGGCCTATTTCGGCTTCTTCGCGGTGTGGCACAACGGGCTCTTCGACTTCCACCCGGACCACCTGGCCATCCCGCTGGGGTTCTGGTTTTTCTTCCGAGTCCAGGACGAGGACCCCTGGGGCGCGGCCCTGGCCGCCCTGTGCCTGTGCCTGATCAAGGAGACCTTCGCCCTGCAGGCCGCGGTGTTCGGCGTGTACCTGGCCTTCACGCGGGGCGGCGGCCCCGCCGGAATCTTCGTGTTCGCGACCGGGCTGGCCTGGTTCTGGCTGGCCACGGCCAAGCTGATCCCCTTCTTCACCATGGATACGGGCGTGGGCGTCACGGCCGGGGCCTTCGCCTGGATCGGCGGCTCCTCCGTGCTGGGCAAGGCCTGGTGGGTGCTCACCCACCCCATCGACATCCTGGGGCACGTGCTGGGCGACCCGCGCAAGCTCAAATACCTGGCCGCGCTGTTCGGCTCCCTGGCCTTCCTGCCGCTCCTGAGCCCGGGGCCGCTGTTCACCATCCTGCCCACCCTGGCGCTTTCGCTGCTCTCCACGCGGCCGGACTACTACTCCGTGACCAACCACTACACGGCCGGGCTGGTTGCCCCGCTCATCGTGGCCTTCGCCGGGGCCCTGCCCCTGGTCACGGACGCCGTGAACGCCCGCAGCGGCAGGCTGGACCGCTGGGCCGGGACCCTCTTCATCGTGCTGCTGGCCGGGCACGTGCTGCTGGCGGCCTCGCCCCTCTCGGTGCCGTTCTGGCGCGGGGGCGGCTTCGGCGGCTTCTGGCCCGACGATCGCGACACGCGCATCATCCGGGCCATGGAGAAGATCCTGCCCGACGACCCCACCAAAGTGGTCATCACCCAGAACAGCCTGAACTGGGGCAAGGCCGTCTCGCGCTACTTCGCCAACAGCTTCCCCCTGGCCGTGTTCGAACCGCATCTGGCGCAGGATTCGGGCCAGGCCACCCTGAGGGATTTCCGCCGGTTCATCTTTACGGGCATCAAGCCCGATTTTCACGTGACCCGCAGCCTGGCCGACTACGTGACGCTCGACCTCAAGCGCGCCTGGTTCGTGGTGGACCAGGGCTGCGAGTGGAAGGGCGGGGCCTGCCGCGACCAGGCCGTGGCCGACGCCTTCCGTGAGAGCGTGGAGCGCGCCAGGAAGGAATTCGACACCGTGCATGAGGATGACGGCTTCCTCATCCTCAAGCGGAGGGAGCCATGAGCCGCGCCCTCGCGCTGCTCGCGCTCCTGCTGGCGGCCCCGGCCCTGGCTATGGCACTGGCTTTGGCCCAGCCGTCCCAGGCTGCCGCGCCCGCTGACGGCAAGCCCCTCGCCCTGCCGCCCGCGCTCTTCGGCACGCGGAACCCGGGGGAGGGCGCGGCCGTGCAGGGTGGCCTGCTGGGGCGCGTGGCCATGCGCAAGGTCAAGTATTCCCGGGTGCTCAGCCAGCGGGAGCTGGCCCTGCCCAGGCGCGACGCCCCCCCCGCAGGCGCTCTCGAAGTGTTGACCCTGGCCGGGCCTGATTCCGGCCTGCGCCTGGGGGAGAGCAACGAGGCCCGCCTGGACTACCTCACCGGCGACCCCGACCGCCCCGGCCGCCTGGCCTTCTGGGCCGAGCTGGCCACGCCCGGCGGGGCGCGCTTCTACGCGGGCGACCCCCTTGAGACCGTGGACCGCCTGACCCCGCAGTGGGCCGACGGGGCAGGGCGCGACGCCGTGGACGTGGCCGGGGCGCGCTGGCTCTCCAAGGGCCTGCGCTACCAGATTTCGCGACTGCTGGACCGCGACCCCGACGAGGACTGGCGCACTTCCCAGGACGGCCTCTCCGCCTTTGTGCAGCGCCGCTTCCGCAAGGACGTCACGGACGTGGGCGCGCTGGACGTGGTGCTGCTGCGCGGCCAGGACGTGCAGGTGAACCTGGTGGTCTCCCTGAAGCCGGACGGCTCAGGCAAGACCGTGCTGGACTGGTACGCCATCCCCAAGCGCCTCTTCGACCTGGGCGACGGCCGCACAGTGCTGCGCCTGTACCTGGGCCGCCATCTGCGGGAGCTGGCCCCGGGAACCGCCAAGGTCACGCTCAAGGAGCTGGCCCTGATGTTCTACAAGCAGAACATCGAGGAGGTGGCCCAGGCCCGCAACGTGGAGAAGATCCTCTTCGTGCCCTCCGGGCTGGACCCGGCCTGGACAGCGGCCCACGGCCTGCCGCGCCTGCTGCCCTCGCGCGCCCGGGAGCTGTTCCAGGGCCGGGGGGAGCTGGCCGCCAACCTGGAGGCGCTCTCCGGGACGGGGGCCGCTGCGGACGCCGCGCTCAAGGGCTTCGGCGTGATCCAGTCCGCCCAGGACCCCTCCCAGCCCTTTTCCCTGACCCTGGAGGCCGCGCGGCTGGCCAAGGTGGCCCCCCGGCGGGACGTGCCCGCCATCCTGGCCGCCACCGAGGAGCGCTGCCGCAGCTTCGGGGCTGCCTGCGACCCGGATTCGGCCCGGGGCTATATGTCGCAGCATCCCCTGTGGAGCCTGGATTTCCAGGCCCTCTCGGGCGGCCCGGGCCAGGAGGCCGACGCGGCACTGCGCCCGGCCCTGTCCGAGAACCTCTTCAAGGCCGCGGGCAGGCTGGGCTTCAGCGCCGCGGCCGACGGCCTGGGCGTGGAGTGCGCCGGCGATACCGTTACGCTGGAGACCGGGGCGGCCTTCACCCCCTCGCCGGGAACCGCCTACAGCCTCTGGCTGGAGCTGGGCAGGCGCCGCTCCGGGCTCGCCGGGGTGGAGGCCGAGGCCTGGGGCGCGGGGCGCAGCGTGCGCGTGGCCGTGAAGCCCGGCTTCCCGGCGGTGTTCCCCGAGCTGCCGCCCAAGGTGGAGGGCGTTCGCCTGATCTTCACTGGTGCTGGCTCGTCGGGGGGGCGGGAGTTCGGCTTCACCCTGCGCCGGGCCGCCCTGCACGCCCAGGACGCGGCCGCGCCGCGCCAGGGCCTGTTCGAGGCCCGCTACCTCTTCGACGAGGCCCTGGAGCCCGCCGTCAGCGCGCAGCCGGACGGCTCCGTGCGCCTGGGCCTCTCCGGCCCGGTGTTCGCCCCGCAGTGGCTGGTGCTGGACGTGGCCGCCCCGCCCTGGACCGTGAACGATCCCGCCCCCAGGCTGGAGCTGGCCTTCGGCGCGAAGAAGGCCTCGGTGCCCCTGGGCGCGCCCGACTCGCGCCTGGCGCTCTATCTGCCCGCGCTGCTGGGGGCGCAGCCGTTTGACGCATGGCCCGAAGTGAGCGTCTCCCTGAGCGGCGGCGCTCCACGCGGAGCTCAGGGCGGCGCTCTGGGTGGCGTTTGGAAGTGCGGACGCGCCACCCTCTCCGGGCAGCGCCTGGCCACCTGGCCGCAGGTGCTGGGCGGCGAGCCCCTGCTTGACCTTGCCGGGGCCCCGCGCGGGCTGGACGGCTTGGACGCCTCCGGCGCGGCGGACATGGCCGCCTCGGCCGTGTGGCTGCCCATGGGCAAGGCCGGGCTCTCCCCGGCATCCGGGCCGCTGCGCTTCCTGCGCAACCCCTGGCTGGAGGTTGAGGCCCTGATGCTGGCCGACGCGTCCGGCCCCGAGCTCTCCACCCTGGCCCGGGCCCCGGAGTCAGGCGGCGGGTCATCATTCGGGCGGAGCGGTAAGCTGCTCTACGCCCTGGCCTTACTGCCCGCGGCAGGGCTCGTCTGTCTGGCGGGCCGCAAGAGGCTGCTTGCCGCAGTGCTCGCGGGAGTTCGGCGCTGGCTCGACGGACCGGCGCAAGGCCGCGCCCCGTTGCGCCCGTGGCTGCTGCTCGCCGGATTGTGCCTGGCCGCCGCACTGGCGGGCGGCCCCAAAGTGGCGCAGGGCGTGGGCATGCTGGGCTCCACCCTGGCGGTGCCCCTCTGGCGAGCCTGCCGCCCGGCCTTGGCCCGGCGCTGGCCGCGCCTTGCCAGCACCTCCGGGATTCATTATTGCTCCGGCTTCCTGGCCTCGGCGGCCCTTGCCGCCCTGATCCGCCTGACCGGGCTGGCTCCCGTGTCCGAGCTCTTGGGCCTGTGCGGCCTGTGGCTCTTCATCGCGGCCCTGCTCGGGCCGTCCACTTCCAGTCCGTCACGCTCCGGGGGAGCTTCGTGAAACGTTTCCTGCAGCAGAACTTCATCATCCTCGTGCTCATGAACTCGGGCAACGTGTTCAACTACCTGTTCCAGCTCACCGCCGGACGGGCCATGACGCCCGACGAGTTCGGCAGCTTCAACGCGCTCAACTCCATGCTCTCCATCATCTCCGCGCCCATGGCCATCGTGCCGCTGATCATGGCCCGCTTCACGGCCGGCTTCGCGCTGGAGGGCATGGGCCGGGTCCGGGGGCTGTTCAACCAGGCCGCCAAGTTCGCCCTGGCCGCCGCCGTGGTGGTGGGCGTGCTCGGGCTGCTGGCCGGCCCCCTCATGCGGGATTTCCTGCATATCACCGAGATGGGGCCGATCTATGTCTCCGTGGGCATGCTGGTGGTGCTGCTGCTCATGCCCGTGCCCTGGGGCATGCTCCAGGGGATGCAGCGCTTCACGGGCTACGGCGTATCCGGGGCCAGCAACGCTTGCCTGCGCTTCGTGGCCAGCCTGGGGCTGCTCACGGCGCTGGGCTGGGGCGTCTCCGGCGCGGTGCTCTGCGGCCTGATCGGCGCTGCCGCCCAGACCGCCCTGGCCATGTTCTTTCTCAAGGACCTGCTGCGCGTGCCAGCCACGCCGCTGCCCCCGGGCTTCCACCGCGAGGTGGGCCGCTACGCCCTGGGCATGGTGGTCAGCTCGGTGGTGGGCATGTGCCTGAACAACCTGGACCTCATCCTGGTGCGCCACTTCTGCCCCGGCTCCGAGGCCGGGCTCTACGCCACGGCCGCCATCCTGGGGCGCATCGCCTTCTTCGGCCCCTCCGTGCTGGTGAGCGTGCTTTTCACCGAAGCCGCCTCGGCCAAGGCGCGCGGCCAGGAGGACAACAAGAGCCTCTGGACCTCCACGGGCATGACCCTGCTGCTGGGCGGCGGGTACGCCCTGGTCTGCTTCCTGGCCTCCAAGCTGGTGGTCACGCTGCTCTTCGGCGCGCAGTACGAGGCCGCCGGGCCGCTGCTGGCCGTGATCGCCGTGGCCATGGCCATGCTGGCCACGGCCAACGTGTTCTTCGTTTATTCCCAGGCCCGGGGCGAGTTCGGCTTCATGTGGCTGCAGGGCGCGGGCGTGGCGCTCTTCGCGGCCCTGGCCCTGCTCTATCACGAGAGCGCCATGCAGGTGGCCAGGATGCTGCTGATCTCCATGGCCTTCATCCTCGCCTCCACCCTGGTCTGGTTCGGGATGAAGTCCCGCAAGCCGCGCCCGGCGTCTTAAGGAGCATGACATGAAATCTTCCGCAGCCGCATTCTACGACACCCTGCGCGCCCTGACCCGCGAGATCGTCTACACCGACGCCTCGGGCCGCACCCTCCCCCTGGAGGAGGGCATCGAGGCCGCCGCCGCCTGGATCGTTGAGCGCACCGCGGCCGGGGGCAAGCTCATGTTCGTGGGCAACGGGGCCTCGGCCGCCATCTCCTCCCACATGGGCACGGATTTCTGGAAGGCCGGGGGCATGCGCGCCATGGCCTTCAACGACATCGCCGGGCTGACCTGCATCGGCAACGACTTCGGCTACCCCCACCTGTTCGAGAAACCCGTGGAGATGTTCGCGGACCCCGGCGACATTCTGGTCTGCATCAGCTCCAGCGGGCGCTCTGAGAACGTGCTGCTGGCGGCGGGCGCGGCCAGGGCCAAGGGCGCCGGGGTGCTGACGCTCACCGGGTTCAAGGCGGACAACCCCCTGCGCGCCCTGGGCGACGCCAACTTCTACGTGCCCGTGGAGGCGTACGGCCCGGTGGAGGTGCTGCACCACTCGGTGTGCCACTGCCTGCTGGATACGATTGTGGCGTCCAAGGGGCGGAAGTAGGCGCGGGCGCTCCGGCCTCGCCGGGTGATCCGAGAACTTCAGGGAGGCTGGCATGAGCTATTGCGTGAAGGATATCTTGCGCCTGGAGGTGGCTCCCGCGCTGGGCTGCACCGAACCGGTGGCCGTGGCGCTCGCCGCGGCTGCGGCTGTCTCGCTCCTTCCCGGGAAGGCCTTCGACCGCCTGGATGTCTGGGTGGACCCCAATGTCTACAAGAACGGCCTGGCGGTCTCCATCCCCGGCACAGGCGGACTCTCCGGACTGGATACGGCCGCCGCGCTGGGCGCCGCGGGGGGCGACCCGGCCCGACGGCTCGAGGTCCTCGACACGCTGACGCCCCAGGCCCTGAAGCAGGCCAAAGACCTGCTGGGCAGGGGCAACGTGAGCCTGCACCTGCTTTCCGACAGGCGCGGTCTTCACGTGCGCGTGGAGGCCCGCAACGGGAACTCCGTGGCGGAAGCGGTCATCGAACAGCACCATGACCATATCGTCTCGCTCTCCCTGGACGGCATCCCTGTCGAGAACACCCCCCTGCTCAGCGCAGGGCGCGGCGGGGCGGCAGGCGTGGCCGAGCTTGAGGCCTGGCTCAAGGAATTGCCCCTGGACCGGCTCATCGACTTGGCGGACGAGCTGGACGATGATGACATGGCCTTCCTGGAAGAAGGCGTTCGCCACAACATGGCCCTGGCTGATTACGGGCTCAAGCACGGGCCTGGATTGGGCGTGGGCAAGACCTTCGAGCGCCTGGTGCGCCAGAAGCTCATGCAAAAGGACATGTTCCTGGCCGCGCGTATGCTCACCTCCGCCGCTGCCGACGCCCGCATGGATGGCGTGAAGCTCCCCGCCATGAGCTCCGCCGGGAGCGGCAACCACGGGCTCACGGCGATCCTGCCCATTTGGGCCGTGAAGGACTACGTGGAGTGCGACCACCGCACCGTGTTGAGAGCCATTGGCCTGAGCCATATCATCACCGCGTATGTGAAGTCCCACACGGGCAGGCTCTCGGCGGTCTGCGGGTGCTCCGTCGCGGCCGGGGCGGGAGCCACGGCCGGCGTGTCCTACCTGCTTGGGGGGGACGTGCACCATGTGGCAGGGGCCATCAAGAACCTCATGGAGGACCTGGCCGGGGTCGTCTGCGACGGGGCCAAGGCCGGGTGCGCCCTCAAGCTGGCCACGGCGGCCGGAACCGCCGTGCAGGCGGCGCTATTTTCGCTTCACGGGGTCAAGGTCAAACCCACGGACGGCATCATCGACGCCTCCCCCGAGCAGACCATGCGCAACGTGGGGGCGCTCAGCACCGAAGGCATGATCGAGACCGACAGGACCATCCTCAACATCATGCTGGCAAAGCGTATCGCCACCCTGGCCTACTAGCGGCGCGTCCTGGATAAACACGCCTCGCATCGGGGGGGCACCGGGCGGAAAAACAGAGAAGCCCCCTGGCGCGCAAGCGCCAGGGGGCATTTTATTCATTCAGGCAATCGAGGTTCAGCGGGCGGTCAGGATGTCCCTGCTGACCTCGCGCACGTTGGCCGTGCCCGTGAGCAGCATGGCCGAGACCAGCTCCGAGCGCATCTTGTTCAGCAGCGCGGCCACGCCCTCGGCACCTGCGCCGAACGCGCCCACGGCCATGGGCCTGCCCACCAGCACCGCGTCGGCGCCCAGGGCCAAGAGCTTCAACACATCCGAGCCGGAACGCACGCCGCCGTCCGCCAGGATCACGGCGCGGCCCTTGATCTTCTCAGCGATCTCGGGGAGCACCTCGGCCGCGCCGGGGGTCGAATCCAGCACGCGCCCGCCGTGGTTTGAGACCACCACGGCCGCGGCGCCCGCGCTGACGGCCAGCTGGGCTTCGTCCGGGGTCATCACGCCCTTGACGATGAAGGGCAGGCTGGTGGCGGCCACGATCTCCTTGAGCTCCACGAAGGTCTTGGGGCCTACGGGCTGGCCCTTGAGGGCCATGGTGATGAGCCCCGCGCCGTCGATGTCCATGCCCACGGCCACGGCTCCGGCCTGCTCAGCCTGGCGGATGCGGGCGATGATCTCGCTCTGGGCCCTGGGCTTGATGAAGGGAACGCCCAGGCCGCCGTGCTTGGCGATGGCGGCCACGCCGCCGTCATACATGGCCGCGTCGGCCCCGTCGCCGGTCATGCCCATGGTCCCGGCGGCCTCGGCGCCCGCGATGATCATCTCGGAATAGACGTCCTCGGCCAGCTTGCCGCCCATGTTGTAGCTCACGCCGGTCATGGGCGCGGCCAGGATGGGCATGGAGAGATTCCGGCCGAACAGGGTCAGGCTGGTGTCGGCCTCGCGCGCGCCGTGGATGGTGCGCATGTTCAGCCGCCAGTTCTTCAGGGCCTCCAGGTTGGCCATGAAGGCCGAACCGGTGCCCGCCCCGCCCATGCCGGGCACTTCCCCGGCGCAGGCCCTGCCGTCGCACGCCGGGCAGACCCGGCAGTATCCCTTCATGTCCTCGCGCGCCTTCTTGCGCATGGCTGCCATATCCATATGCGAAACCTCCGATGGGTCGTGGTTTGGGTGCATCCTCGCAAGCCTCAGTGCATGGGCACGTCGCCCGCCGCCTTGCGCCCTGCGCGCATGAGCGCCAGCCCGGGCAGGCAGCACAGGCATAGCACTCCAAGAAGCCTGAAGTTGTCAATATAGGCCATCATGCTGGCCTGTTGGGCGAGCATGGCCTGGAGCACGGCCAGGGCCTTCTGCTTGGCGGCTACCGGGTCGCCCAGCTGGCTCATGTAGGCCGAGATGTCGTGCAGGTAGCGCTGGAACATGGGGCTGGTGGCGTTCAGGTTGCGGGCCAGCTCCGACTGGTGGCTCTGCGTCCCGCGGGAGATGAGCGTCATCACCACGGAGATGCCGATGCTGCCCCCCAGGTTGCGCATCAGGTTGAAGATGCCCGAGGCGTTGCCCATCTGCTCGTTGCGCAACCCGCCCATGGCCGTGGTGGTCAGGGGCACGAAGATGATGCCCATGGCCAGGCCCATGGCCACGTTGGGGGCGATGATGTCCGTCATGGAGATGTCGAGGTTGATCCCGGCGAAGTGGAAGCAGACCAGGGCCAGGCCCGTGAAGCCGCAGCCGATGAACACGCGGCTGTCTATCCTGCCGATCATCTTGCCCACCAGCATCATGGCCATGACCGCGCCCACGCCGCGAGGGCTGATGGCCAGGCCGCTGTCCAGCGCGGAGTAGCTCATCAGGCTCTGCAGGAACAGCGGCAAGAGCGCCACGGAGCCGTAGAGCACCACGCCGAGGATGGTCATCATGAAGGTGCCGGAGGCGAAGTTGCGGTCCTTGAGCACCCGCAGGTCCACGATGGGCGCCTTGGCCCGAAGCTCCCAGAGCACGAAGGCCAGCATGGACAGGCCCGAGACGATGGAGAACCAGAGGATCCAGGGGGTCTCGAACCAGTCTTCCTGCTGGCCCTTGTCCAGCACGATCTGCAGGGTGGCCAGCCACAGGGCCATGAGGGCGAAGCCCATGTAGTCCATGCCTTGCGCCTTGGCCCGGGCCTTGGCCAGGTAGGGCGGGTCCTCGATGAGGGCGTGGCACAGCAGCATGGCCAGGGCCCCGAATGGCAGGTTGACGTAGAAGATCCAGCGCCAGGAGTAGTTGTCCGTGATCCAGCCGCCGAGGGTCGGCCCGATGATGGGGGCCACCACCACGCCCAGGCCGAAGATGGCCATGCCCACGCCGCGCTTCTCAGGCGGGAAGCTCTCCATGAGGATGGCCTGGGAGAGCGGCTGCAGGGCCCCGCCCGCCGCGCCCTGCACCACGCGCCAGAAGACAAGCGCGCCCATGCTGGTGGCCGCGCCGCAGATGGCGGAGGCCAGCGTGAACACGGCCACGCAGGCCAGCAGGAAGCGCTTGCGCCCGAAGCGCACCGAGAGCCAGCCCGTCATGGGCAGCACCACGGCGTTGGCCACCAGGTAGCTGGTGAGCACCCAGGTGGCCTCGTCCAGGGTGGAGGAGAGGTTGCCCGCCATGTAGGGCAGGGCCACGTTGGCCACGGAGGTGTCCAGCACCTCCAGGAACGTGGCCAGCATCACGGCCAGGGCGATGAGCCAGGGGCTGTGCGTGGGCCGCCAGGCCTCTGCTTCGTGCGCCATGGGCCTAGCGCACCTTGACGGTGGGCACCACGGACATGCCCGGGGCCAGGTGCATCTCGGCTTCGCCGGGCAGGGCGTCGAACACGATCTTCACGGGCACGCGCTGCACCACCTTCACGTAGTTGCCCGAGGCGTTCTGGGGGGGCAGCAGGCTGAACACCGCGCCTGTGCCCGCTTGCAGGCTCTCCACGCGGCCGTTGAAGGTCCGGTCGGGGTAGGCGTCGATGACGAGGCTGACGGGCTGCCCTGGCTTCATGCCCTTGAGCTGGGTCTCCTTGAAGTTGGCGACGACCCAGAGGCCGTCCTGCACGAGGCTCATGACGGCCTGGCCCACCTGCACGTAGTCTCCGGGCTCCAGGGCCTTCTTGGTCACGCGGGCGGCAACCGGGGAGGCGATCTCGGTGTAGGAGAGGTCCAGTCGGGCCTGCTCCAGGGCGGCCTTGGCCTTGTCCACACCGGCCTGGGCAGTCTGTATCCTGGCGGCGGCCAGGTCGGCCTGGGCCTGGGCGGAGAGCTGGCGCTTGCGCGCGGACTGCAGCCCGGCCGCGTTGGTGCGCGAGAGCGTGTCCGCGTTGTCGCGGGCCTGCTGCGACACCGCCCCGGACTGCACCAGCTGGTTGTAGCGGGTCAGGTCCGTGGCGGCGTTGGCCGCCTGGGCCTCGGCCGAGGCGGAGTCGGCCTTGGCCTGCTCCACGGAGGCCAGGGCGGACTGGTGCTGGGCCTGGGCTTCGGCAAGCTTTTGCTGTGCCTCGGCCAGGTCGGCCTCGGCCTGGTGGAGCCTGACGCTGAAGGAGGCGGGGTCGATGCGGGCCAGGAGCTGTCCTTTCTCGACCTTCTGGTTGTCCTCCACAAGCACTTCCAGCACGCGCCCGGCCACCTGGGGCGCCAGGTTGGTCACGCGGCCGGTGACGAAGGCGTCGTCGGTTGTCTCGAAGGCCCGGGCGGCCCACCACCAGTGCCCGCCGTAGGCCAGCCCGGCGGCGGCCAGCAGCAGGAGCAGAGCCTTTGGCAGTCTGCGGCGCGGCCTGGAGGGCTGGATCGAGTCGTTTGGCGCGGCCTCCCTTTCGGGGGATGTTCCTTGGGGCGGTGACGTCTCTTTCATAGAACCTACTGCTCGCAAGCCTCGAGGTAATTCGTGTCCAGGCGGACCCTGGAGAGCAGGCTGACCAGCGTCTTGAGCTCATCCTTGCTGAAGTCGCCCATGACGTTGTTGTGGTTCTCGATGAGCAGGGGCAGCACGTCGTCCAGTATCTTCTGGGCCGAAGGGAGCAGCTCGATGCGCACCACGCGGCGGTCGGCCTGGTCCTCGACGCGGCGCACCAGGCCGTCGCGCACCAGTCCCGAAAGAACGGCCGAGACCGTGGGCGTGGTCACGCCCGCCAGCTCGGCCAGCTTGCACACGGGCACGGGGCCGTCCTCCTTGGAGAGCAGGGAGAGCACCAGGAAGCGGCCGTAGGACAGGCCGAGCTTCGCCAGCTTGCGCTCCACGTTGTGGTGCAGGATGGTGCCCGTGCGCAGCACGTGCAGGTAGGCCTCTGTGATAAGGACATCCAGGTTGGGGTAACGTTTGGCCTTCTCGGTGAGCACCTGGTAGCTGGGCATTTCCTTTAAAATCATAACGTCCCTCCGGGCATCGTTTGCCGCCTAATAATTAGCTGGCTAATGTTTGTAAAGGGGAAAATGAGCACGCCACTGTTGCGGGAGGCGAAGATGCTTGATGAAAGTTAGGACGCTCCAGAAACTGAAGCCGTTACAGCCGAGAGTGCGGGATGTGCGAAGGGGCGACGCGCCCCCGGCCCGGAAGACCGTTCTTCCGGCCGGGGGCGCAGGGCCGAGCCAGTGTCGCGACTATGAAAAGCATGACCTGGTTTGCTGAGTTAAGCACGATGGTTTCAACGCGCAGCGCACATTAGCCGTACGGGAAGCTCCGCGTGCGCCTCGCTACAGCCAGGCCACCCGCAGGGGCTTGCGGGGCGGGGCCAGGGTGTAGCGGAACTGCGGCCGCCCGAGCATCAGACCGGCGTGGACCTCGTTGCCCTCGGGGATGCCCAGGGCCTTGGCCACGGGCGGATGGTTTTTGGCGGCGAACATGAGGATGCCCGCCCAGCAGGCGCCCAGGCCCATGGAGGCGGCGGCCAGCTCCATGTAGGTGGCGGCGATCACGCAGTCCACGCTGCCGATCAGGGCGTCCTTGGGGGTGTGGGCCACGGCCACATGGGGCGCGCCGCGCAGCACGACCTCCTGCCCCTTGTCCCAGAGCTCGATGTAGAGCGGCATCACGTTGTTTGCGCGCATCCAGTCCACCACCAGCCCGGCCAGGTCGCGGCAGGCCTGCGCGCCGGAGAGCACGTTCCAGCAGACCTGTTGGGCGTTGACCCCGGTGGGGGCGTAGCGCGCGGTCTCCAGCAGGGTCTCAAGCACCGGGCGGTCCAGGGTGTCGGGCTTGTAGGCGCGCACCGAGCGCCTGGAGCGCATCAGCGCGGCCAGGGCTTCGGGCGCCACCGCGTCGATGCGGGCGGGCACGAAGCCGTCGGTGGCCAGGCGGGTGTGGCGCAGCGCGCCGTGGGGGCAGACTGCCTCGCAATGGCCGCAGTCGATGCAGGCGCTCTCGGGGTCGGCCACGGGCCGCCCTTCGGCGTCGGGAACCAGGCACTGCTTGGGGCACACCCGGATGCAGATGCCGTCCTTGCGGCACAATACCTCGTCAACTTGAATCAGGCTCATGGGGCCTCCTGTGTGCGGTGAATGTGTCCGCATTGCATCCGTACGGGTGGCGTGCGCAAGTAGGCACTTTTTCCTCCGTACCGGCCCCGCAGTATAGTATGGATGGTATTGACCCTTTACGGCGCCCGCCGTATCCAATCCCCTGCCCGAATCCGCAAGCACAGGACGCAACCATGCCACAGACGCCACCCCCTTCCTGCCCGGAGCGTCAATACGCCGGAAAACGCTACACCTGCTCCGTGGAGCTGGCCCTGCACGTGATCGGGGGCAAGTGGAAGCCCCTGGTGCTGTGGCGGCTCGGGACGCTCGGAACCAGGCGTTTCGGGGAGTTGCGCCGCCTTCTGCCCGGGGCCTCGCAGAAGATGCTCACCCAGCAGCTGCGGGAGATGGAGGCCGACGGCCTGATCCTGCGGCAGGCCCACGCCAGCGTGCCGCCCAGGGTGGAGTATTCACTCACCGAGCGGGGGCGGAGCGTGATGCCCGTGCTGGAGATGCTCTGCGGCTGGGGCAAGGATTTCGAACGGGATATGGCCAAGGGCCGGATGGGGGCGGGCAAGGCCGGAGATGCCCCCGGGGCCGAGCGGAAAGAGGCTGCCTATTCGGTGTAAAGCGTGCGGCAGGAGCGCTGACACCAGGCATAGCCGCCGCCGATGGAGCGCGAGCAGGCCAGGTTGTGGCCGGACTCGAGCTTGCGCTTCACCTCGCCGCAGCCTTGCAGACAGGTGGCCAGGTCGGGGTCGTGGCTGCTGACGCCCCGCAGGTAGGTCTCGCAGATGCCCACGTTGTCGCAGGCGTCGTTGCGGCCCCCGGCGGAGTGGCAGAAGCCCAGGAATTCGGAATCAGTCATTGGCCCGCGCTGTGCGCAGCCCAGGGCCAGGGCGGCAAGAGCCCCGGCGAGGCAGACGAAGAGGAGTGCGCTGCGGGTCATGGTGCGTTGTCCTCGCGGCTTAGCCGGCCAGGGTCTCCTGGTGCTTCTTTATGTCCTCGATGAGCCTGTCCAGGCCGCTTACCGGCCCCAATGCGTCGCCGTAGGCCCGCAGCATGGGCATCAGGTGGGTGTAGTTGCGGTGCAGAAAGTAGTAGTCGTGCACGCGCAAGTCTATGTAATCCAATAGAAAATTGATGCAGACCAAGCCCGGGGACGGGGACTTGCGCTTCTTCCAGGTGACGAAGTCGACCATCCAGCGCAAAGTTTCAGCGTCGATGCGGGGGAGTTGGGTGCGTTTCGCAGTTTCGATGTCCATGATGCCGCGCTGCGGTTAGAAGTAATCCCCCAAAACACCCGGGGCGGCCGCACGCTGCGGCTGGTCACATCATAGACGCGGCGTGCACTATTACGCAAGCCCGACTAGATGGCTTTCGACAGGGCCCATACGTAGCAGGCCGAGGCCAGCAGCTGGCAGACGGTCACCGGCACGCCGTAACGCAGGAAGCGCACGAAGGAGACTGGGCTGCCCTGGGACGCGCAGATGCCCCCGGCCACCAGGTTGGCGGAGGAGCCGATGAGCGTGGCGTTGCCGCCCAGGGTGCCGCCGAACATCATGGCCACGAACACGGGCAGGGTCTGGTCCGGCCAGTCCGTGAAGGCGATGCCCATGGCCTCCTCGGGCACCACCTGCGTGAGCACGAAGTAGCCTTTGGTCAAGAGCACCGCGGCCGCCACCACGGGGATGTTGGCCAGGAAGCCCGAGACAAGCCCGATCCCGCCCATGAGCACGATGCCCACCAGCAGGAAATCCTGCCCGAACGCGCTCTGCATGCCGCGCGAGAGCCCGCCCAGGGCTCCGGTTTTGGTGACCTCCTCCACGTAGCACATCATGCTGAAGATGAAGATGAGCGTCTTCCAGTCGATGTCCTTGAAGACGTTCTCCAGGGGCTCCACCTTGTAGGTGTACATGGCCAGCAGGGCCAGGCTGGCCCCGATGATCGCCGCCGAGGGCGGAACCACGGGCCTGGGCAGGTATTCGCCCACCAGGAAGAGCGCCACCATCAGGGCCATGGAGAACACGGCGAACAGGCAGAAGCCGGGGCGGGCGATGGGTCCTGGGGCCAGCCCTTCGGGCAGGACGCGCCGGGCGCGCCACACGTCCCTGAAAAGAACGGGCATCAGCGGCACCACCACCAGGATGGCCAGCACGCCGCCCAGGCTCACCTTGCGCAGATACTCCACGAAGCCCAGCCCGGCGGCCTGGCCCACCAGGAAGGTGGCAGGATCGCCCACCAGGGTCAGCAGCCCGGCCGCGTTGCTGAGCATGGCCACCATGATCAGCGGGCCGACGAAGTCCACCTCCAGCTCGCGGCAGACGCGCACGACGATGGGCGCGATGAGGATCACGGCCGTGGCGTTGGGCAGGATGGCGCAGACCACCGAGGTCAGCACCGCGGTGTAGAGCAGGAAGCGCTTGCCGCTGCCTTTGGTCAGGATAAGGAAGCGGGTGCCGATGTGCTCGAAGACGCCCGTGGGCGTCAGCACCCTGGCCACGACCATGCCGCCGAAGAGCAGGGCCAGCGCGCCCTGTGACACCATGACCGCGCGCATGACGTCGCTGTTGGAGATGATGCCCAGCAGGGTCAGGGCGCACAGCCCCAGCATGCCCGCGAGGGCCATGTCCATCAGGTTGCAGGCGATGGCCAGGATGACCGCCCCGAACACGGCGAAGATGATGTAGGCTTGATATTCCGGCATGGTGCGCGTTCCTTGGGCGAGGGCGTGTTCAGAAGGGGGGGGCGTACATCAGGCCGCCGTCAGACCAGAGGCGGTTGCGGCCCCTGTCGAGCCGCAGGGGGCTCGCGGAGCCCAGGTTGCGCTCGAACATCTCGCCGTAATTGCCCGACGCGGCCACGGCCCTGAGCATCCAGCCCGGCGCGAGGCCCAGGGCCTTGGCTATGGCGTCCGCGTCGCCCAGCGTGCGCCGGGCGGCTCCGTCGCCGAGGCTTTGCCCGCCATCCGCGAGGGCCTTCGCGGCTGCGTCGCGGGTCAGCCCGCATTCCTCGGCGTGCACCAGGGCCGCCAGCACGCTGCGCACGGCCAGCAGCCACTCGGCGTCGTCAGAGCGCACCACCGGGGCGATGATCTCGTAGTTGTTCGCATCGCGCAGCACGGCGTATTCCGCCGCCCCGGGGCCGAGCGCGGAGAGGAACCCCGCCAGCACGACGCCGTCCGCGGTCAGGACCTTGCACTGCCCCGCCAGGAAGACGTCCCGGGCCTGCTCCGCGCTGTTGCAGTACAGCGGCGTCATGCGGATTCCGCTGGCCGCGGAGAAGTCCTCCAGGTCCTGGGCGTGCGTGGTGCCCTTGACGATGCACAGGCTGGCCCCGTCGAGGCCCTTGGCGTCGCGGATGCCGTCGGCGGTGCGCACCAAGAACCTCTGGGCCGTGTAGAGCAGGGGCCCGGCGAAGCTCACCTTCAGCTGGGCCTCGCGGCCGAGGGTCCAGCTGGTGTTGCGGCCCAGCAGGTCGACCTGCTTGGCCAGCAGCGCCGGGAAGCGCCCGGCGGTCTCCAGCGGGAGGAAAGACGCCTTGGCTGGGTCGCCCAGCACTGCGGCGGCCACGGCCCGGCTGAAGTCTATCTCCAGGCCGCGCCAAGCCCCGTCCGCGCCAGGCTGGGACAGGCCCGGCAGGGCGTTGCTCACGCCGCAGCGCAGTTCGCCCCGTTTCTTGACCATCTCGAAGGTGTCCCCCGCCGAGGCGGGGGAGGCGATCAGGGCCAGTGCGGCCAGGGCCAGAGCGAGAACGCGCGGCATGGGCGGCCTCCGGTAGTGCGTGTTATCTGCCTTATCTATGATCCAAGGGGAATCGATAGGCAAGCAGGCGTAGCGCGAAGACCGAAGTTTTTTCGGGCGGATATGCGAAGGGCGGGGGATGGCGCATCCCCGGCGCGGCCGCACATGGCGGCCGCGCAGGGGGCGTCGGGCAAGGCTATTTGATGAAGCGGACCTGGCGGTTGATCTCCTCGATGATGGGGCCCTTGCTCTCGTTATAGCGGGCCTTGTTCTCCTCGAAGAGGTTGTTGCCTTCGGTGTCGATGGAGATGATCAGGGGGCCGAACTCCTTCACGCGGCAGACCCAGAGCGCCTCGGGCATACCCAGGTCCTCCCATTCCACGCGCTCGATCTCCTCCACCTCGGTGGCGGCCAGCACGGCGCAGCCGCCGGGGAACACGGCGTGCAGGGCCTTGTGCTTTTTGCAGGCCTCGGCGGTCTTGGGGCCCATGCCGCCCTTGCCCACGATGAGCTTGACCCCGGTGCGCTCGATGAATTCATCCTCGAAGCGCTCCATGCGCATGCTGGTGGTGGGGCCGATGGAGATCATCTTCCAGCCGTCGCCGTCCTTCACCACGATGGGACCGGCGTGGAAGATGGCCAGGCCCTTGAGGTCCACGGGCAGCTCCCGGCCCAGCTCGATGAGGCGGCGGTGGCCCACGTCGCGGCAGGTGACTATGTGGCCGTTCAGGAAGACCACGTCGCCCACACGCAGCGAGGCGATGTCCTCGCTGGAGATGGGCGTGTTGAGGATCTTTTTCACAGCACGGCCTCCTTGTGCGAGAGGATTTCGTAGGACAGGTCCGGGGCGATGCGGATGGTGCCCCGCCGGTGGGCCCAGCAGCCCACGGACACGCCCACGCCGATGGTGGAGGGGTGCCTGGCCGAGTTCTCGATGTGCACCCCCAGCACCGAGGACTTGCCGGAGAGGCCCTGGGGGCCGAGGCCCACGTCGTTGAGGCCCTTCTCCAGCAGCTGCTCCATCTCGGCCGCCTGGGGGTTGGGGTTGCGGGTGCCGATGGGCCGCAGGATGGCCTTCTTGGAGAGCATGGCCGCAGTCTCCACCGAGGTGGAGACGCCCACGCCCACCAGCAGGGGCGGGCAGGCGTTGACCCCGTAGGAGGTGATCACGTCGAACACGAACTGCACGACGCCCTCGTAGCCGGCCGAGGGCATGAGCACCTTGGCCGCGCCCGGTAGGCTGCAGCCGCCGCCCGCCATGTACACCTCGATGGTGACCGAATCGCCCGGGACGATGTCCCACTCGATCCAGGGCACGCGGGTGCCGGTGTTGTCGCCGGTGTTCTTCTCCACGAAGGTCTCAACAGCGTTGTGGCGCAGGGGGGCGTCCTTGGTGGCCTGGCGCACCGCCTCGCCCAGGATCCCGCGCAGCTCGCCCAGCAGGGGGAAGTCCGCTCCGGCCGTCACGAAGTATTCGATGACGCCGGTATCCTGGCAGCAGGGGCGGTCGAGCTTGTCGGCGGCCTCCTGGTTCTCGAACATGGAGTCGTAGACCACGCGCGCCAGGGGGCTGTCCTCGCCTTCGCGCAGTTGCGCCAGCTTGTCCAGCACGTCCTGGGGCAGGCGCTTGCCCACGTATCCCGTGAACTTGGCCATGATCTCCGTCAGGGACCGTCTGGCCTCTTGCTTGTCCATTCGCAAGCTCCTTGTGTCGTCTGTACGCCGTCACCGGCGCGTTCAATGCCGAAGGCTCAGCAGGTGAGGCCGATGGCGGCCAGCTGGGCCTTGATCTTCTCCGCGCTACGGGCCAGGGCCGCGCGCTCGTCGCCGGTGAGCTCGATCTCCCTGATCTCCTCCACGCCGTTGGCCCCGAGCTTCACGGGCACGCCCACGAAGGCTCCGGAGATGCCGTACTCCCCGGTGAGGTAGGCCGTGCAGGGCAGGATCTTTTTCTTGTCCATGACCACGGCGGCCACCATCTGCGTCACGGCCGAGGCCGGGGCGTAGAAGGCGCTGGTGTGCATCAGCCGGATGATCTCGGCCCCGCCGTCGCGGGTCCTGGCCACCAGCTCCTCCAGCTTCTCCGCGGGCATCAGCTCCGGCAGGGGGATGCCGGCCACGGTGGAGTAGCGGGGCACGGGCACCATGTCCTCCCCGTGCTCGCCCAGCACCATGGCCTGCACGTTCTCCACCGAGACGTTCAGCTCCTTGGAGATGAAGTACTGGAAGCGGCTGGCGTCCAGGATTCCGGCCATGCCGGTGATGCGCGTGCGGGGTATCTGCCCGGCCTGCATGGCCACGTGGCACATCACGTTGAGCGGGTTGCTCACGATGATGTAGAAGGCGTAGGGGCTGTACATGGCCGCCTTGGTCACGCACTCGCGCACGATCTCCGCGTTGATCTTGAGCAGGTCGTCGCGGGTCATGCCCTCCTTGCGGGTGGCCCCGGCCGTGATGACCACGATGTCGGAGTTCCTGGTCTGCTCCAGGTCCTCCCCGGAGACGCAGACCGGCTCCAGGAGGTCCACGGGGCTGGCCTCCAGGATGTCCAGGGCGATGCCCTGGGCCTTGCCGGGGCTGCGGTCCACCAGCACGACCTTCTTGCAGAGCTTGCGCTCGATGAGCCTGCGGGTCACGGCTCCGCCCACGTTGCCCGCTCCGAACACGGTGATCTTTCCGTTCATGTGTATGGCCTCTGTTGGTTTTTGCGCGGGCCTAGGGCTTGAGCATGAGCATGTAGGGGAAGTCGATGCCCACCAGCGCCGCGATGAAGATGACGCCGAAGACGAAGCCGAGGGTCCAGAACTCCTTGCGGGTTATGTAGCCGCATCCGTAATACACGGGGCTCGGGCCGGTGGCGTAGGGCGTGAGAATGCCCATGAGGCCGAGCGTGGCGCAGATCAGGATGGAGAAGGTCTTCATGGGGATGCCGGGGATGCCCATGGCCGTGGCCAGGATCACGGGCAGGAGCGCCGTGGTGTGCGCCGTGAGGCTGGCGAACATGTAGTGGATGAAGAAGAACAGCAGCACCAGGGCCACCATCAGGGCGTTGACCGAGAAGCCGGACATGGCCCCCGCGGCCAGGGCCGCGAACCACTTCAGGAAGCCCACCTTGCCCAGGCCGTCGGCCAGGGCCACCAGGGTGCCGAACCAGCAGAGCACGTTCCAGGCGGTCTTGTGGCTGGTGATGTCGTCCCAGGTGACCACCTTGGTCAGGATCATCAGCGAAAGGGCCATCAGGGCCACGATGGTGGCGTCGAAGAGCTTGCCGCCGAATATCCACAGCAGCAGGGCGAACACGGCCAGGCCGGCCATGGTCAGCTCCTTGGCGGTGATGGAGCCCATCTTGGCCAGCTCCTCGCCGGCCCACTTGGGGGCGTCCTCGCTGCGTTTGATCTCGGGCGGATAGATCACGTAGACCAGGAAGGGCGTGGCCAGGAAGAGCAGGATGCAGGCGGGGGCCAGGTGCACGAACCACTCGGTCCAGCCGATGGTCAGCTTGGTGGTCTTCTCCAGCAGCGAAAGGGCCAGCAGGTTGGGCGCCAGGGCCGTGAGGAACATGGTGCTGGTGATGCAGGTGGTGGCCAGGGCCGTCCACATCAGGTAGCCGCCGATCTTCCGGGCTCCGCTCTCGGGCGTGGAGCCGTAGAGCGGCGGGATGTTCTTGATGATGGGGAAGATCACGCCGCCGCTGCGCGCGGTGTTGGAGGGCGTGAAGGGGGCCAGGGCCAGGTCGGCCAGGGCGACCGCATAGCCCAGGCCCAGGGTGCTCTTGCCCAGGGTCTTGATGAGCAGCAGTGCGATGCGTTTGCCCAGGCCGGTTTTTTCGTAGCCCATGGCGAACATGAAGGCCACGAAGATGAGCCAGACCGTGCCGTTGGAGAAGCCCGAGAGGGCCCAGCGCACGGCGTCGGCCGTGGTGGGGGCCTTGTCGGCCGTGGCGGGCACCAGGTTGAGCGCCGCGGCCAGGGTCACGCCCATGAGCCCGGCTGCGGCCGCCGGGATGGGCTCGATGACCAGCGCCGCGATGACGGCCACGAACAGGGCGAAATACTGCCATGCGTAGGGCTGCAGGCCCTGGGGAGTGGGGACGAACCACAGGATCACTCCTATGGCCAGCGGCAGGACGGCCTTCCAGTCGAGTTTCATGCGCTGCTCCTTTGCGTTTGGCCCCGTAGCGCACTCCGGCGCAGGCGGGGACCGGTTCGACGAACCAAGACACCCGTTTTGAAAGCAGGTTCCGTTCCAAATAATAAAACCAATTATGCGTGGATGTTGCGCGCTTGCGTCGCAGGAATGAAACAGCTATGTCTCAATCTGTTTCAATCCGTCGCGCCATGTCGCAGGGGGAATCTTCATGGACACCATCGCCTTCATCGCCTTGCACGGGGGCATGCTCGAAACCGCCAGGCAGGTCTTCGCCGGGGTCCACGACGACATCCGCCTGGCCGAGGGGCTCATGGACGGCGCGGCCGAGACCGCCGCGAAGCTGGCCGCAGCCGGGGTGGAGGTGGTCATCTCCCGTGGGGCCACGGCCCGGTGCATCCAGCAGGCCCTGCCGGACCTCTCCGTGGTGGACATCTCCACCTCCAGCATGGACCTGCTCACCGCCCTGCACAAGGCCAGGGCCCGCGCGGAGCGAATCGCGGTTGTGGCCTTCCCGCCCATGTCCGACGGCGCGCGGGAGATGGGGGCCATGCTCGGCGTGGAGGTGTCCGTCTACGGATGGGATTCCCAGGAGGGCATCGCCCCGGCGCTGATGCGCGCCAGGGAGGACGGAGCCGGGATCGTGGTGGGGGGCTACATCACGGCGCTCATCGCCTCGCGTCTCGGCGTGCCCTGCCAGCCCGTGGAGAGCGGGGCGCAGAGCATATTGGCCGCCGCCCGGGAGGCCAAGCGCATCGCCCACGGCCGCAGGGTGGAGAAGGCCAAGAGCCAGCTCATGCGCGCGGTGCTCACCTCAACGGACAACGGCATCCTGGCAGTGGACCGGCGCGGGGTGGTCACGGTGCTCAACCCCGTGGCGGGCAGGCTCCTGCGCATGACCGAGGCCGACGCCGTGGGCCGCCCGGTGGGCGAGGTCTGGGCCCGCTCCGGGCTCGAGCGCCTGCTGGAGACGGGCCAGGGCCAGGCCGGCCAGGTGGAGCGGGTGTTCGACCAGGAGATCATGTGCGCGCGCACCGCCATCAACGTGCGCGGGGAGACCGTGGGCGCGGTGGCCACCTTCCACGACGTGCGCCAGATCCAGAAGATGGAGGCCACGGTGCGCAAGCGCATCCTGGCCTCGGGCCACGTGGCGGCCTCGCGCTTCCAGGACATCCGGGGCGAGAGCCCGGCCTTGCGCCAGGCCCTGGCCATGGGCGCGGATTATGCCCGAACTTCGGCCACGGTGCTCATCCACGGCGAAACCGGCACCGGCAAGGAGCTTTTCGCCCAGGGCATCCACAATGCCAGCGCCAGGCGGGGCGGCCCCTTCGTGGCCGTGAACTGCGCTGCCCTGCCCGGCCAGCTGCTGGAGAGCGAGCTGTTCGGCTACGTGCCCGGGGCTTTCACCGGGGCCAGCCAGAAGGGCAAGCCCGGCCTCTTCGAGCTGGCCCACGGGGGCACCATCTTCCTGGACGAGATCGCGGAGATGGACCTGCCCACCCAGGGCAGGCTCCTGCGCGTGCTGCAGGAGAAAAAGGTCATGCGCCTGGGCAGCGACCAGGTGATCCCCGTGGACGTGCGCGTGGTGGCCGCCACCAACAAGGACCTGGGCCGCCTCGTGGCCGCCGGGGCCTTCCGCGACGACCTCTTCTACCGCCTGAACGTGCTGCGCCTGCGCCTGCCGCCCCTGCGCTCCCGCCGGGAGGACATCCCCGGCCTGGCGGCGCACTTTCTGGAGCAGGCCTCGGGGCACAGGGCCCACCAGCAAGGCTACAAACTGGAGGATGGCGCGCTGGCGGCGCTGCAGGCCCATGCCTGGCCCGGCAACGTGCGCGAACTCCAGAACGTCATGGCCCGGGTGGTGGCCGTGCATCGCGATCAGGCCATAACAGGCGCGTTGATACACAGCCTCCTGGACGCCCCCCCCGCCGGGAGCGGCCCGGCAGAGCCCGCTTCGGCGGCGCAAACCCCGCGGCACCCCGAGCAGGAGCGCATCCGCGAGGCGCTGGAGCGTTGCGGCGGAAGGGTCTGCGAGGCGGCCAGGGAGCTGGGCGTCAGCCGCTCCACGCTGTGGCGCAGGATGCGCGGGCTGAAGAGCCCGCCAGGGCGATGACGCTTACGGAGGGGATCCCGTCTGGTTGCCCTGAATTTGCGCTTATCTTTACCAGACCGGAAAAGTGTGCAATTGCGGATGCGGATAATTGGGCGTTAGGAGTCGACCGCTGTCCGGGGGGAAGCCGGACGGCCCTTTCGCCCGCCTGCCCCGGATTGTGCATGACGACGCAACCGACCAAGAACCAACACGTCGGGAATGACGCGCGGGACAAGATCCTGCTTGTGGACGACAGGAGCGAAAACCTGACGGCCCTGGCCTGCGTGCTTTCCGCGCTGGACGTCACCTGCGTGAACGCGCTGGGAGGGGAGGAGGCCCTGCGCGCCGCCCTCAACGAGAGTTTCGCCCTGGCCATCGTGGACGTGCGCATGCCAGGCATGGACGGCTACGAGCTGGCGACCCTCTTGCGGACCCAGCGCGAGAACCGGGCCATGCCCATCATCTTCCTGACCGCCGCCGCCTATGACGAGCACCACGTGTTCAAGGGCTACACCTCCGGCGCGGTGGACTTCCTGTACAAGCCGGTCAACGCCGACATCCTGCTGGGCAAGGTCGCCGTGTTTCTGGAGCTGCACAGGCAGCGCAAGGAGCTTGCCGAAAAGGTGGAGGAACTCACCCGGATCAAGGATGAGCTGGAGCGGGCCAACTACGCGCTGCTGCGCATGTCCATGGCCGACGGCCTGACCGGGTTGCACAACCGCCGCTGCCTCGACGAGACCCTGGAGCGCGAATGGCGCCGGGCCGCCCGGGAGGGCAGGCCCGTTTCGCTGGTCATGGCCGACATCGACGGCTTCAAGCCCTACAACGACTTCTATGGCCACCTGGAGGGAGACAACTGCCTGCGCGAGGTGGCCAGGTTGCTCTCGGGGACGGCCAGGCGCCCGGCGGACTTCGTGGCCCGGTTCGGAGGCGAGGAGTTCGCCATGGTGCTGCCCGGCACGGACCACGAGGGGGCGATGGAGCTGGCCGACGAGGTGCTGGCCAGGGTGCGCATGCTGGCGATCCCTCATGCCGGGTCCGTGGTGGACGGCGTGCGGCACGTGACCCTGAGCCTCGGCGTGGCCACGGCCCGCCCCAGTGAGGAGTCCAACCCGCAACACCTGCTGGACGCCGCGGACAAGGCCCTCTACGAGGCCAAGCGGGGCGGCCGCGACAGGGCCTTCGGCGTCCGCTGCGTCATGGACGGCCCCTCCTGCCGCTGCGAGTGGGACTGACGGCCCCTCCGCTCAGCCTTGCTGCCCGGCCGGGGCGCACTGTCCCGGGGCTCCGGGCAACAGCCTGGTGAGCACCTCCCGCAGGGCCTGCATCTCCATGGGTTTGGTCAGATATTCGTCCATCCCCGCAGCCAGGAACCTGTCCCTGTCGCCGGACATGGCGTGAGCGGTGAGCGCCACCACCGGCACGTCGCGGTTGATGGTGCCGCCCGCGCGCAGGCGCCGGGTGGCTTCCAATCCGTCCATCTCCGGCATCTGAATGTCCATGAGCACCACGTCGAAGCGGCTTCGGGTCAGGATGTCAAGCGCCTGCTGGCCGTCCGACACGCCCACGGATTCGAAGCCGAGGTGCTGCAGGAAGCGCACGGCGGTCAGGCGGTTCATGCTTTCGTCCTCCACCACGAGCACCCGGTTGCCGGGCTTTTCCGACGGGCAGCAGGCCCGGGCTGCCGTCTTTGCGGCCTGAGCCGGCTCCAGCTTGGCGCGCAGAGGCAGGGTGACGTGCATCTCGGTGCCGTGGCCCAGCTCGGTGGCTATGCTCAGGGTGCCCCCCATGAGATTCACCAACTGCCGCACGATGGCCAGGCCGAGGCCCGTGCCGCCGAATCGCCTGCTGTAGCTTCCCTCCACCTGCGTGAACATGCCGAAGATGTGGGCCACCTTGTCCTCGGGGATGCCGATGCCCGTATCCGTCACGCTGAAGTGCAGGTTCACGTAGTCCTGCCGGGGGCAATGCGGAAGGGTGTACATATCCAGCAGGACGTGGCCTGAAGTGGTGAACTTGATGGCGTTGCCCACGAGGTTGAACAGAATCTGGCGCATGCGGCTCGGGTCGCCCATCAGGCGGGCGGGCACCCCCGGGGCCACCCGGACTTCGTAGCCGATGCCTTTGCCTGCCGCGGTGTCGCAGAAGGATGCCACGATGGGCCGGATGACCTCCTCCAGGTCGAACTCCTCGTCGACCAGTTCGAGCATGCCCGCCTCCACCTTGGAGATGTCCAGGATGTCCGAGAGGATGCGCAGCAGGCTCCTGCTGGATGAGAGGGCGTTGTCCACGTAGTCCCTGAGCTCGGCGTCCATGGGCAGGGACTGGGCCAGCTGGAGCATGCCCATGATGCCGTTCAGGGGCGTGCGGATCTCGTGGCTCATGGTGGCCAGGAACTCGCTCTTGGCGCGGCTGAGCGTCTCGGCCTGGCGTTTGGCGGCCTGGAGCTGGTTCTCGATGGCGATGCGCCGGGCGATCTCCTTCTGGAGGGCCGTGTTGGTGCGCTGTTGCGCGTCCAGGAGGCCTTCCAGCTGCTCCTTGCTCTGCTTGAGGGCCGCATTGCTCTTGTACATCTCCAGGAAGACGTTGACCTTCTGGAGCAGGAACTCGGGGTTGAAGGGCTTGGTGATGAAGTCCACCGCGCCGGAGCGGTACCCCAGGAACTGGTGGTAGTCGTCGGAGTAGACCGCCGAGAGGAAAATGATGGGCGTGTTCCTGGACGCCATGTCCAGCCGAAGCAGGCGGGCGATCTCGAAACCGTCCATCACCGGCATCTGCACGTCCAGAATGGCCAGGGCGAAGGAGTTCCGCAGGGAGAGGCGCAGAGCCTCGTCGCCGGTGGTGGCTTTCAGGATGGCCGCACCCAGGGGGGCCAGTACGCTCTCCAGCGCGATCAGGTTCTCGGGCTTGTCGTCCACGATGAGGATTTTGGGCGTTGACGTCACGGGCGGCTCCTTTCGGGCGCTGACGCCCCACTCTCAAGATCAAGGAAAGCTGGACGTGGCCCCTGGGCCAGATCGAGCAGCAATTGCGTGATGGCGTCCAGGCCGAGCACGCGCCAGGGTGATGCGTGGGTGACGGCGGAGCGCGGCATGGCGGGATGTTCGGCCGTGTCCGGGTCCTGAACCACTGTCAGGCCGCCCAGCTCGTTGATGCGTTTGACCCCCTGCGTGCCGTCGCTGCTGGCTCCGGTGAGCAGGACGCCCAGCAGCCCGGGGCCGTAGACCGATGCCGCGCTCTCGAAGAGCACGTCGATGGATGGCCGGGAGTAGCAGACCTTGGGGTCCGCCGAGAGGGAGAGGGTCCGGTCCCAATCGATGAGCAGGTGGTAATCCGGCGGCGCGAAGTAGACCGTGCCCGGCAGGAAGGGGTCCTTATCCTGCGCGGGGCGCACGGGGATGCTCCGCCCCGGGGCCATGTGCAGGGGGTAGTCGTCCCCTTGCACGGGGTGAACGTGCAGCACCATGGCCACGGGCAGCGGGTAGTCGCCCGGGAGGGCCATGAGGATGCGGGAGAAGGCGGACCATCCCCCGGCCGAGGCCCCCATGACCACCGCCTGCATCCTGCGCCCCGGGCTCACGTGGGCGTCCCCCAGTGCGCGGCCTGGTGGGCGGTGCCGGTTTTCTTGTAGAGCCGCCATTTCTCGTCCAGCAGGTCGTAGTAGTCCGCCAGCTCGGTAAAGCGCAGGGTCTCCTTGCTGCCCAGGGCCAGGATGCCGCCGTGCACGAGGCTGTCGTCGAAGAGGGCGGTCACCCTGCATTGCAGCTGGGCGTCGAAGTAGATGAGCACGTTGCGGCACAGGATCAGGTGCATCTCCCCGAAGACGCCGTCCGTGGCGAGATTGTGCATGGCGAAGGTCACGTTCTTCTTCAGCGAGCCGTCGATGATGGCGCTGTCGTACTCGGCGTGGAAATAGTCGGACAGGGCGGCCTTGCCGCCCCCGGCAAGGTAGTTGCCGGCGAACTTTTTCATGGTGTCCAGGGGGTAGATGCCCGCCTTGGCCTTCTCCAGGGTGCCGGCGTTGAAGTCCGTGGCGAAGAAGGTCGTGCGGTCGTAGATGCCTTCCTCCTTGAAGAGGATGGCCAGGGAGTACACCTCCTCCCCGCTGGCGCACCCGGCGTGCCAGACTTTGATGAAGGGGTAGGTCTTGAGGTAGGGCACCACCTTCTCGCGCAGGGCCAGGAAAAAGGGCGGGTCCCGGAACATCTCGGTGACGTTGATGGAGAGGGCGTCCACCACGCGCACCAGGAAGTCCCTGTCCGAGAAGACCTTGGGCAGCATTTCGATGACGCTCGAGTGGCCCGTGGCGGCCATGAGCCCCCGCATGCGCCGCTGCAGGGACGCCCGGGCGTAGTTGCGGAAGTCGTATCCGTAACGGCGGAAGACCCCTTCCAGGAAGAGGTCGATCTCCAGCTGTTCCTTTTCGTGCTGTTCCACCGCCGCCTCCGCCGGACAACCGGCCTATTGCGAATAGAGCCAGACCCGCAGCTTCGAGAGCAGCCGGTCCAGGTCAACGGGTTTCGAGAGGTAGTCGTTGGCGCCGGCCGCTATGCAGCGCTCCCTGTCCTCCAGCATGGCCTTGGCGGTCAGGGCGATCACGGGGAGGTCGGCCAGGCTGGGGATGCCCCTCATGGCGGCCAGGGTCTCGTAGCCGTCCATCACGGGCATCATGATGTCGAGCAGCACCAAATCCACCTCCTGGCCCGACTGGAGCATCTCCAGCGCCTTGCGCCCGTCCTCGGCCTTGAGCACGTTCAGGCCGTGCTCCTGGAGCACGTGGGACAGGGCGAAGAGGTTGCGCATGTCGTCGTCCACCAGCAGGACGGTCTTGCCGCGCAGGGCCTTGTCCTTGTCGTAGAGGGTGGCGATGAGTTCGCGCTTCTTGGGCGGCAGGGTCTTGACCATCTGGTGCAGGAACAGGGTGGTCTCGTCGATGAGCCGCTCCTCGGACTTGACCCCCTTGATGATGATGGATTCGGCGTGGCCGCGCAGGGCGTTCTCCTCCTCCTTGGTCAGCTCCCGGCCGGTGTAGACGATCACGGGAGGGATGTGGCCTTCCTTGTTGTCCCCCAGGCGGTCCAGCAGCTCGAAGCCGGTCATGTCGGGCAGGCCCAGATCCAGGATCATGCAGTCGTAGTCGTGTTCCCGCAGGGCCTCCAGGGCCTGTTCGCCCGTCTCCACCTCGCGGATGCGGATGCTGGCGTCGGAGAGCAGGCTGCAGACGCCCTTGCGCATGGCCGCGTTGTCCTCCACCACCAGCAGGTCCTTGACCTTCTTGGACATGATCCCTTCGAGCTGCTCCAGCGCCGCGTCCAGGCTCTCCCGCGAGGCGGGCTTGCCCAGGAAGCCCACCGCGCCCCTGCGCATGGCGTCCAGGTTGCCCTCCTCCGCGGACATGACGTGCACCGGGATGTGGCGCAGGGCGGGGTCATGCTTGAGTTCCTCCAGCACCTGCCAGCCGTTCATGCCCGGCAGCCGGATGTCCAGGACCACGCCGCCCACGGGCAGGGAGCGGGCCAGGGCGATGCCGTCCTCTCCGGTGGAGGCGTGCAGCACGCGCAGGCCCTTGGCCCGGCATTGGTCCATGAGCACGCCCGCGAAGGCCAGGTCATCCTCGACGATCAGGATGAAGGGTTCGTCCCCGGGGTCCTGCTCGCGGTCGTCGGGCAGGGCGGGGGTCTGCGCGGCAGGTTCCCCGGCGGGCGCGGCCGGAGGCTTGGGCCTGGTTTGGGCCGGGGCTGCGGCGCTTTCCCCGCGCGGCGGCTCCTGGGCCTGGGCTTCGAGATGCGTGGGAATGACCAGGGTGAAGGTGGAGCCTTGGCCCGGGGTGCTGACGAGCCTGAGTTCGCCGCCCAGCAGCCTGGCAAGCTCCCGGGAGATGGTCAGCCCCAGGCCCGTACCCCCGAAACGGCGGTCCGTGCCGCCTTCGAGCTGCCGGAAGGCCTCGAAGATTTCCTGCTGCTTCTCCTCGGGGATGCCCACGCCGGAATCCGTCACCGAGACGGCCAGCGCCTTCTCGGGCGCCAGGCCCTCCAGGCCGGCGCACTCGGCCGGGGTGGGCCGGCGGAAGGAGAGGGTGATCGTGCCCTTGTCGCAGAATTTGACCGCGTTGGAGAGCAGGTTGCGCATGATCTGCTCCAGGCGCTGCCTGTCCGTGCGGATCACGTGGGTGAGGTGGGGGGCGGTCTCACAGGCCAGGGTAAGGCCCTTTTCGTCCGCAAGGGGTTTGAAACCGGCCAGCATGACTTGGCTCAGCTCCGCCAGGGAGACGTCCTGCGGAGTCACGCTCATGCGCCCGGCCTCGATCTTGGAGAGGTCCAGGATCTCGTTGATGAGCGCCAGCAGGTCGTTGCCGCTGCGATGGATGATGGAGGCGTACTCCACCTGGTCCTGCTCCATGTTGCCGCGCTGGTTCTCCATCAGGCTGCGCGAGAGCAGCAGCAGGCTGTTGAGCGGGGTGCGCAGCTCGTGCGACATGTTGGCCAGGAACTCGGACTTGTACCTGGTGGTCTGTTCCAATTCGCGGGCCTTGAGCTCCAGGCCCTTGCGGATGTTGTCCAGCTCCACGTTCTTCAGGCCCAGTTCGGCGCGCTGCAGCTCAAGGGAGCTGTTCTTGCCGGCCAGCTCGTCGTTGATGGCAGCCATTTCCTCCTGCTGCTGGCGCAGTTCCTCTTCGGAGCTGCGCAGGGCGTTGGCCTGCTGCTCCAACTCCTCGTTGGTGGCCTGCAGCTCCTCCTGCTGGATCTGGAGCTTCTCGGCCTGGAGCTGGGTCTGCTCCAGCAGGGCGCGTTGCTTGTCCTGGATTTCCAGGGTGTTGATGGCCACGCCCACGGCGTCGCAGGCCACGCGCAGGAATTCGAGCCGGTTGCCGGAGATCTCCTCCAGGGAGCCCAGCTCCAGCACGCCCTTGACCTGCCCGTCTTGCATGATGGGCACCACCACGATGTTGCGGGGCTGGGCGTCGCCCAGGGCGGAGTTGATGCGGAGGTAGCCCTCGGGCACGTTGGTCAGGGAGATGACCTGGCGCTCCAGGGCCGCCTGGCCCACCAGCCCCTGCCCCAGCCCGAAGCTGTCGGCGAGGTCCTTGCGCATGGTGAAGGCGTAGCTGCCCGTGAGCTTGAGGCTGCCTTCGGCCAGAATGTAGAGCGCCCCTATCTGGGCGTTCATGTATTTGGCCAGAAAGGCGGTCACGGAGTCGCTCAGTTCGCGCAGGTCGTGTTCGCCCGCCAGCAGCGCGCCCAGGTTGGCGCGCCCTGTCTTGACCCAGTTGGAGTGCTCCGAGGCCGCCGCGGCGTCGCGCAACGCCTCGGACATCCGAACCAGCGCCGTTCCCAAAGCGTCGCTGGTGTCCGGGGTTTCGTCCGCGGTGCTGAAATCACCGGCTGTTATGGATTCGGCCATGCGGATCTTGGCGTTGAGGTTCGCGCGTTTGAAGCGGAAGGCGTCGGCAAGCTGGCCCACCTCGTCCCCGGAGTGGTAGTCGAGCTCCTTCCCCAGGTCGCCTCGAGAGATCTGCGTCAAGCGCTGGGTGACCAGTTTCAGGGGCGGCACGATGGTGCCCGTGATGTATCTGGCCACCAGCAAACCACACAGGCAGGCCAGCACGATGCAGGCCACGAGGAAGTAGATGGCCCGGGTTCCCGTTTCGGCGGCCTTCCGGTTGAATTCGGCGGCCTTGTTGGTGGCGAAGTCGATCATGGCCTGGGTCTTGTGGATCAGCTGGGTGGTGTGCGCCCTGGCCGCCCGGACCGCCTCGCGCTGGTCTCCCGCGCTCAGGTTGTCCCTGTGGGCCGACAGGGCCTGGTCGATGAGCAGGCACCACTCGTTGAAGGATTCCTCGGCCGTTGTGATGTCCGCCTGGTTGCCCAGGAAGCGTTCATGGACGAGCAGGAACAGCTCGCGGATATCTTTTTCCGCCCCCTGGAGCTGGCGGCCGAACTGGTCCACCCTGGATGGGCTGACGCCGGGGTCCATGTCCGCCAGGATGGTCTCCACCATGCGGATGTGGCCTCGGATATCGCGCATGGAGTTGGTGACGGTGAAGGGGTGGTCGTACAGGTTGGCCGTCAAGCTGGAAAGGCTCTGGGCCTGATAGATGGAGAACAAGCCCACGAGCGCCGTGATGAGGGTGATCAACCCGAATCCGGCCCTCAGCCGGGTACCGATTCCCAGGTCGCTCAATTTCATGCGCGGTCCTTACGTCTAAGCGGTGGAGACTGGCGGGAGAGGATACACACTTTCGACTTTTGCACACAATAGCCGCAATGGCCCGAGAGTGCAATCGGGGCACGGCGTCTCGAAAGGGCGCGGCGGGAGCGGAGCGGGCCTCAGCCCGAGGTCTGGGCCAGCAGCCCGTGCAGGGCCGCGAAGGAGCCCTCAAGGCTCTCGGCCTCGCCCACGTGCTGCTGCAGGTAGGCGCGGATGGGGCCGATCATGCGCAGGGCCTGGTCGATCTCGGGGTTGGCCCCGGCCTGGTAGGCCCCGATGTTCACCATGTCTTCCACGCGGCGGTAGGTGGCCAGCATGCGGATGATCTCGCGCCCGGCCTGGAGGTCCTCCTTGCCGGTCACGTCGGAGCGCAGGCGGCTGATGCTCTTCAGCACGTCGATGGCCGGGAAGTGGCCCTGGTCGGCCAGGTCGCGGGTGAGCACCATGTGCCCGTCCAGGATGGAGCGCACGGCGTCGGCGATGGGCTCGTTGAAGTCGTCGCCGTCCACCAGCACGGTGTAGATGCCGGTGATGGAGCCGGCGGCGCTGCGCCCGGCGCGCTCCAGCAGCTTGGGCAGGTGGGCGAAAACGGAGGGGGTGTAGCCGCGCGTGGTGGGCGGCTCTCCGGCGGCCAGGCCCACTTCGCGCCCGGCCATGGCGAAGCGGGTCACGGAGTCCATCATCAGGATCACGTCCGCGCCCTGGTCCCGGAAGAATTCGGCCATGGCCGTGGCCGCGTAGGCCGCGCGCATGCGCACCAGGGGGCTCTGGTCCGAGGTGGCCACCACCAGCACGGAGCGGGCCAGGCCTTCGGGGCCCAGGTCCTTCTCGATGAACTCCACCACCTCGCGGCCGCGCTCGCCCACCAGGCCGATGACGTTCACGTCGGCCTTGGTGTTGCGCGCGATCATGCCCATGAGCGTGGACTTGCCCACGCCCGAACCGGCCATGATGCCCACGCGCTGGCCCTTGCCCAGGGTGAGCAGGCCGTTGATGGCGCGCACGCCCACGTCCATGGGCTCGCTGATGCGCGGGCGGCTCATGGGGGGCGGCGGGTCGTTGAACAGGGGGTAGTAGCGCCTGGGGTCGATGGGGCCCTTGTCGTCGATGGGGTTGCCGAAGGCGTCGATGACGCGGCCCAGGAAGCGCCTGCCCACGGGCAGCAGCGGCGGGGTGGCCGTGTTGCAGATCAGGCAGCCCTGGCCGACGCCGCGCAGGTCGCCGTAGGGCATGAGCAGGCAGGAGTCGTCCCGGAAGCCCACCACCTCGGCGGGGATGCCTGCCTCCGCGTCGGTGCAGCCTTCGGGCATGAGCTGGCAGACCGCGCCGAGCGGGGCCTTGATGCCCTTGCCCTCGGCGATGAGGCCCACCACCTTGCTCACCTTGCCGTAGGTGCGCACGGGGTCCAGGCCGTCGAGCAGGCTCATGCAGGCTTGGGCGTCCATGAACTCAGGGCTGGGCGTCGTCGAAGCCGACGCGGTCCAGAAGGTCGGAAATCTGTTCGAAGCGGGTGTCCACGGAGTTGTCCACGATGCCCGCGTCGGATTCCAGGCGCACGCCTCCGGCCTCCAGGGACGGGTCCGCCTTGACGCGCCAGTGGCCCATGCCCTGGTGGGCCTTCTTGGCCTCCTCCAGCAGGTGGGCCACGGTCTCTTCGTCCTGGGGGCTCACCAGCACGGTGAAGCCCTTGCGGGTGTCCATCAGGTCGATGGCCTGGTCCAGCAGGTTGGAGAGAATCTCCTGGCGGCGCTGGGAAAGCTCCGTGTGCAGCACCTTCTCCACCGCCATCTTGAGCAGGGCGGCGAATTCCTGACGGTGCACGGCCCAGAGCCTGGGGCGCTCCGCCTCGATGCCCTGCATGGTCCCGGCCAGGGTGCCGCCCATGGCGGCCAGCTGGGCCTCGCAGGCCTGGGACGCCTCGGCCAGCCCCTGGTGGAAGCCTTCCTCCCGGGCCTGGGCGCGCACGGCCTCGGCCTCGGCCAGGGCCTGCTCCAGTATCTCGCGGGCCTTGGCCTGGGCTTTGGCCCGGACCCTGGCCCAGAACTCCAGCTCGGTCTTCTCGTCCAGGGTCTGGGTCTTGGCGCCCTCGATCTCGTGGACGGTCATCTCGGTGGGACCGTTGGCCCCGATGCCCATGACCACCCTGGCGTTGCCGGGCAGCAGGCCGCGTGACGGATCAGATGAAGACATCGCCGCCGCCTCTGCCGATGGCTATCTTGCCCTCGGCCTCCAGCCTGCGCACGGTTTTGACCACGTTCTGCTGGGCCGACTCCACGTCCGCCAGCCGGACGGGGCCCATGATCTCCAGATCTTCGCGGATCATGGTGGCCGCGCGCTCGGAGAGGTTCTTGAAGAACTTCTCCTTGAGCTCGTCGGAGGCGCCCTTGAGGGCCTGGGTCAGCTCCTCGTTGGAGACCTCCTTGAGCAGCTCGCGGATGGAGCGGTCGTCCAGAACCTTGACGTCCTCGAACACGAACATGAGGTTGCGGATGTCCTCGGCCATCTGGGCGGACTCCTCCTCGATCTCGGAGAGGACTTCCTCTTCCGTGGCGCGGTCCACCGCGTTGAGGATCTCGGCCACCGCGGGCACGCCGCCCACCTTCTTGCCTTCCTTGCCGCCCATGGCGATGAGCTGGTTCTGGAGCACCCGGTCCACCTCCACGAGCATCTCCTCGGCCACGGCCTCCAGCCTAGCCAGGCGCAGGAGCACTTCGGCGCGCACGCCCGAGGGCAGGTTCTGGAGCAGCTCCGCGGCCTGGTCCGGCTGCAGGTGGCCCAGGATGAGCGCCAGGGTCTGCGGATGCTCGTTGCGCAGGATCTGGGCCAGGATGCGCGGCGAGGTGTTGCCCAGCTCCTGGAAGGGGATGGGGCCGGAGGAGATCTCCAGCGAGTCCATGATGTACTTGGCCGTGTCGGAGTCCAGGGTCTTGCTGAGCATGCGCTTCACGGTGTCCGCGCCGCCCACCAGCAGGTCCTGACCGTACTGCATGGACTCGTTGAACTCCCTGAGCACCTCCTCGACGTCCTCCTTCTCCACGGTGTCGATTTCCAGCATGGCTTTGGAGATGCGGGCGATGTCGCCGCGCTCCATGCGTTTGAACACCTCGGAGCAGAATTTGTCGCCGAGCGCCAGGCAGAGAACGGCGGTCTTTTGCGGTCCGGTCAGGTTCATGGCTTAGGAGGCCTCCTGCTTGAGCCATCCGCGCAGGATCAGGATGGCCTGCTCGGAATTTGTTTCGAAAAGCTGCTGCGCCAGAATCTTGGCGTTTTCAAGCCGCTTGGAGACTTCCACGTGTTCCGTCTCCTCCTCTTCCGGTTCGGCCAGGGCGATGCGGCGCTCGCCTTCGGGCAGGCGGCTGATCTGCTCGATCTCCTCGCGGGTGACGCGGGGGCGGATGAGCGCCATGACCACCGGGCGGACCACCAGCAGCAGGAAGAGGAACACCAGCAGGCCGTTGAGGAAGGGCTTGCCCAGTCGCTGGGCGTACTCCAGCATGTTCTGGGTCAGGCTCGGCTCGGTGAACAGCTCGCGCTCGCCGAAGGCCATGCAGCTGACCTCGATGGTGTCGCCGCGCCTGGAGTCGATGCCGACAGCGTTGGACACGGCCTGCTTGATGCGCTCCAACTCCTCCGCGGGACGGGGGATGAACTTCACTTCCTTGCTGCCCGGGTCCTGAATGTGGTCCACGATAACCGCGACCGAGAGGCGCTGCAACTCCCCGGAGGGGGACACGATCTCCTGCTGTTCGGAGTCGATCTCGTAGTTGGTCATGCGCTTTTCTGAGGCCTGGTCCACCTTGTTCTGGGTGCCGGAGAAGCCGTCGCCCCGGAAGTTGGTCTCGGGCACGGAGCCGTCGACGTTGGCCTTCTGGTTGGTGGAGGATTCCTCGCGGGTCTCGGAGCGCACCACGGTCTTGTTGGGGTCGTAGCTCTGGCGCTTGGTGACCTTCTGGGAGAAGTCCAGGTTGGCCGAGACCTTGGCGATGGACTTGCCGCCGCCCACGATGGGGGTCAGCAGTTCCTCGATGCGGCGCTCCAGGGTGTTCTGGTAGTTGTTGCGGAACTCGAACTGGGTGGAGGTCATGCCGTCGATGCTGGAGCCGTCCTTGGCCTGGAAGACGATCTTGCCGGCCGTGTCGGTGACGGTCACGCGGTTGGGATCCAATCCCTCGACGCTCATGGCCACGAAATTGACGATGCCCTGGACCTGCTTGGGTTCGAGCTTGGCCCCGGTCTTGAGCGTGAGCACCACCGAGGCGCTGGGCTTGCGCTGCTCCTCGATGAAGAGGCTGCGCTGGGGCAGCACCAGGTGCACGCGGGCCTTCTCGATCTGGGGGAACTCGCCGATGGTTCGGGCCAGCTCTCCCTGCAGGGCGCGCTGGTAGTTGATGCGCTGCACGAAGTCGGTCTGCCCCACCTTGGTGTCGTCGAAGACCTCGAAGCCCAGGCCCGCGCCGCGCAGCTTGCCGTCGCCGGCGATGCGGATGCGGGTCTCGCTCACGAATTCGGCGGGCACCAGGATGGTCTGCCCGTTGTCCTCGATCTTGTAGGGGGTCTTGGAGGCCTTGAGGTTCTCCATGACGCGCCCGGCGTCCTCCTGGCTCAGCTTGGAGAACAGCACCTTGTAGTCGGGCTGGTTGAACCAGAAGATCATCAGCGCGAAGGCCGCCACCACGGAGATGGCCACGCCCGCGAAGAGGACGCGCTGGGCCATGGTTCTGGCGGCCCAGAAACGGGTGGCCTGTTCCCAGAGGTTCTTGAGCAGTGCGGGCATGGGGTTCTTCTCCTTGGGCTATCCGGCTAGAAGGGCATCTTCACGAGTTCTTTGTACATATCCAGAACCTTGCTGCGCACCGTGGAGGTCATGGACATGGCCAGGCCCGCCTTCTGCAGCTGGATCATCAGCTCGTGCACGTTCTGGTTCTCGCCGGTGGCGAAGGAGGAGACCATCTGGTCCTTCTTGAGCTGTTCCGCGTTGACCTCGCCCACCGAGTTCTTCAGCGCGTCCATGAAGCCGGACTTCTGCGCGCCGCCGGTTTTGCCCAGGCCCTGCGAAACCGCGCTCTCCGCGCTGCGGGCCGCGCCCTGGGTCTGCCCAAGCGCGGTGCGGTAGGCGTTCATGGCGATGGAGTTGATGGCCATGGCGTCTCTCCTAGCGGCCCATCTCGAGGGCCTTGTTGTACATGGCCTTGATGGTGTTGATGGTGGAGGTTTCGGCCTCGTAGCTGCGGGTGGCCTGGATCATGTTGGTCATCTCTTCCACCACGTTGATGTCGGGGTAGCTGACGTAACCGTTCTGGTCCGCGTCGGGGTGGCCGGGCTCGTAGACCTGCTTGGGGGGGCGGTTGTCGTTGACCACGCCCGTGACGCGCACGCCCTGGAGCTCCTGGCCCAGGGCCTGGTCCATGGCCTTGCCGAAGGGCGTGACCCGGGTGGACTCCAGAGCCACGGATTTGCGCTGGTAGGGGCCTTGGCCGTCCGCCGTGCGCGTGGTCCTGGCGTTGGCCAGGTTCATGGAGATCACGTTCATGTAGGTGCGCTGTGCGGTCAGCGCGGACCCGCCGACGTCGAGTGCGGTCATGAAGTCCATGATTATTTGCCTCCATCCATGATGATTTTCTGGATGCCTTCGAAGTTGGATTTCATCACTGTAGTCAGGGCGTTGTACATGAGCGAGTTTTTGGCCATGGCGGTCATCTCCTTGTCCATGTCCACGGCGTCGGCCCCGTAGATGGTGCGGGGCTTGAACTCCTTGAGGCTCTCGCCCTGGTAGGCGGCCACGTCGAACGTGCCCGGGACGTGCTTGCCGCTGGTGCGGCTCAGGTTGTTGCGCATGTCCTGGGAACCGACGGCCTGCTGCAGCTGGCTTTCGAACTCCAGCGTGCGGGCCTTGTAGCCGGGGATGTTGATGTTGGCCAAGTTGGACACGACGAGGTTTTGACGCTCCAGTCGCAGGTCCATGACCTTGGCGATCAGGGATGCATTGGCTCCGTATATGTTCGGCATGGCGTCGCTCCTTGGACGGCGGCGGATTTTTCCTGGTGTGGCGCTTGGCGTCGCGCCGCCTCGGCTCACAGACTAGCAACAACCGTTCCAAACAATAACATCATGAAATCACTTGGATTGGCCCGTCATGTCCGCCTCCGGCACGGGAGATGCTCGCCAGCGCGGCGGGAGAGCCCGGGCGGCGGAAATTGCCCGGAACAAGGCTTGGCACAGGCCTTGCTAGGTGGTTTCCGCCGACTTGCCAGTCCCCGGGAGGGACGTGAACGGCAGGGCGGTCTGTTTGAGGGGAGGCGGGGGCCAGGAGGGTTCCCCACAACGCGCAAGCGAACCGATGAGCGCCAGGCCCGGGAGGGATATCGGCCTGACTGTTCACGCACCGGAGGGGACTGTCATGAGTGGTCATTTGGATTACGAAATCAACAAGGAACTGGGCGAGTGCTACCTGTTCATGGGCGACCTAGAGAAGGCCGAGGAATACTACCTCAAGGCCGCAGGGGCCAACGGCAGCCACCCCGCCCCCTATCTGGGGCTGGCCACGGTGGCCGTGCACCGCAACAACCTGGACGAGGCCTACGCCCACTACCGCAAGGCCGCCAACCTGGAAGCGGGCGACAAGGCCCTGGCGGGCATGGGCCTCATTGAAATGGAGCGGGGCGCAGCCGAAATCGCCTTCGACCACTTCAGCCAGGCTCTGGAGTTCAATCCCGAGAACATGGTGGCGCTCTACAGCCTGATCCGCCTGGGGCACGGCAACGGCCGCGTGGCCGAGGTGATGCCCTATCTCGAAGGCTACCTGGCCATCGACCCGCTCAAGCACGACATCCGCTACACCCTGGCGGGCTGTCTGGTGGTCGAGGGGCGCGAAGCCGAGGCCAAGGCCCAGCTGGAGCGCATCCTGGAGCACGAGCCCACCCACGCCTGCGCCACGGAGCTCAAGGTGCACCTGGAGCGGGCGGCCTAGCCGGAAATTTCCTACGAATCTCCCCTCCCCCATTGGTTCCCGGTCCGGTTCGCTCCCGGCGGCCGGACCGGGAACCAACTAAAAGACTGGGGAGGGCCCGGCCCACGGGTTGCCAAGAGCCGCCGGGTCTGGCACTGCCAAGCAAAAAGCGAGGCAGAGATGGAATTATTGCCTATCCGCAGGGCCATCCTATCCGTCACCGACAAATCCGGCCTGGCCGAGTTCGCCGCGTTCCTTTCCGGCAACGGGGTGGAGCTGGTCTCCACCGGCGGCACCAAGAAGGCCATGACCGACGCCGGGCTGCCGGTTACGGCGGTCGATCAGGTCACCGGCTTCCCCGAGATGCTCGGCGGACGCGTCAAAACCCTGCACCCACACATCCACGCGGGCATCCTGGCCGACAAGGACAACCCCGAACATCTTGAGACCCTGGAGAAATTCAGCCTCAAGCCCTTCGACCTCATCTGCGTGAACCTCTACGACTTCGCCAAGGCCGTGGCCCAGAAGGCCGACCTCAAGGCCGCCGTGGAGCAGATCGACATCGGCGGGCCCACCATGCTGCGGGCCTCGGCCAAGAACTTCCACTCCATCCTGGTCGTGCCCTCACCCGTCTACTACGGAGAGATCACCGAAGCCCTCAAGGCCAACGCGATGCAGGCCCCCCTGGCCCTGCGCCACAAGATGGCCCTGGAGACCTTCAAGGCCACTTCGGCCTACGACGCCATGATCGCGGAGTACCTGGGCCGGGCCTAGGCGGGGCGGCGGGCCGCACAGGAGGAGGGCCTCCGGCGGCCAAAGGGAGTTCCTCCCTTTGGAATCCCCTCCGGCTTCGCGGGGGAGGCGGCATATCGTCCCCCGGAGTGTCCTCGCGGCCGCTCCGGGGGCTTCGCTTTCACCTGCCCCCCTTGCCTCCGGCCCTGGCCTGTCCTACATCAGCGGGGCAGGGGCCTGCTCCGGACGGAGCGCCCCGGGAGGTTCCCCATCGCCAGCAAAGCCCAAGGCAACACCGAAGGACTCAAACCCAGCCAGCTCAAGGCCCTTGAGCGGCTCTACACCCGGCGCTATCCCCCCCAGGCCGGCTACACCCCGGACCAGGCCCGCGAACTGGCGGCCATCTCCCACGGCATTGGCAGGCAGATTGGCCTGCTCATAGACCGCAAGGGCAGGCCGGACATGGTCCTGGTGGGGGAGCCCCACGCCATCTACATCCCGGAGCTTCCCCGCTCCCGCCTGGGCTCGGGCCGCCTGCGCGGCCTGCGCCTGCTGCACACGCACCTGCACGACGCCGGGCTGGACAAGGAAGACCTCACGGACATGCTCTTCCTGCGCCTGGACTCCGTGGCCGCCCTGACCGTGGACGACATGGCCGCGCCGGACCGGATCTACGCCGCGCACCTGCTGCCCAAAACCGCGGAAGGCGAGGGCGGCGACCCCTGGGAGGTGCTGCCCCCGGCCCCCTGGGACCGCCTGGACATCGATTTCGAGGCCATGACCCAAGCCCTGGAGGACGAGTTCGCCCGGCTGGACCAGCCCGTGGCCGGTTCCGAGGCGGGCGTGTCCGACCGGGCGATCATGGTGGGCGTGGGCAGCGCGCCGCGCCTGGAGCTGGAGGCCTCACTCGACGAACTGGAGGCCCTGGCCGCCACGGCCGGGCTCAAGGTGACGGGCAGGGTGCTGCAGCGCGTACCCCAGGTGAACCCACGCACCATCATCGGCAAGGGCAAGCTCTCCGAGCTTGAGATCATGGCCCTGTCCTCGGGCGCGGCCGTGCTGCTCTTCGACGGGGAGCTGACACCGGCCCAGATGCGCAACCTGGCAGACCTGACCGAGCGCAAGATCCTGGACCGCACCCAGCTCATCCTGGACATCTTCGCCCAGCGGGCCACCTCGCGTTCGGGCAAGTTGCAGGTCGAGATGGCCCAACTCAAGTACACGCTGCCCAGGCTGGTGGGAAAGAACCCTGCCATGAGCCGGCTCATGGGCGGCATCGGCGGGCGCGGCCCCGGCGAGACCAAGCTGGAGGTGGACCGCCGCCGCATCCGCGAGCGCATCACCCGCATCAAGCGCGAACTGCAGGAGCTGCGCAAGCAACGCGCCCAGGTGCGCGACAGGCGGGCCAAGGCCGGGCTGCCCATCGTCTCGCTGGTGGGCTACACCAACGCGGGCAAGTCCACGCTGCTCAACACCCTGACCCAGTCCGAGGTGCTGGCCGAGAACAAGCTCTTCGCCACCCTGGACCCCGTGAGCCGCAGGCTGCGCTTCCCGCAGGAGCGCGAGCTGGTGCTCACGGACACGGTGGGCTTCATCCGCGAGCTGCCCAAGGAGCTCAAGGAGGCCTTCCAGGCCACCCTGGAGGAACTGGAGAGCGCGGACCTGCTCATCCTGGTGGCCGACGCCGGGCACCGCGAGCTGGCCGGGCAGGTGGAGGCCGTGGAGGCCATCCTGGAGGAAATGGAGCTTAACAAGGTGCCGCGCATCCTGGCGCTCAACAAGTGGGACACCCTGGACGAGGACGGCAGAACCTGGGTGCTCAGCCGCTACCCCGGCGGTGTGCCCATCTCCGCCAGGACCCGCCCGAGCCTGGAACCCCTGGTGAATGAAATTTTATCGCGCCTGAAATGGGAAAAGGGCTTGCCAACCTGAGGGAAAGACGGTAGATCGCTCTTCCTCGCGCCGAGGTAGCTCAGTTGGTAGAGCAGGGGACTGAAAATCCCCGTGTCGGGAGTTCAATTCTCTCCCTCGGCACCACGGAACCCAAGGGGTTACGGTTACAAACCGTAACCCCTTTTCCTTTGTGCGGGTGTTTCGATCCTTTCCCGGCGCCGGACCCGGGCTACTGCAGCAGCGGCGGAGCGGCCTGGGGCAGACGCGGAGGGAAAATCCATCGCCGCGCGTCCGCAGAGTCTCGCGAACGCGTTGCAATGATTGACGGAATGTTCAGCGGCGGCCTCCCAGGCGGCGTCCCTGGGTTAAATCATTCCTCCTGACCCACTTAACGCTTGTTCCCCTCCCGGTGATTGTGCCAATAATGGTATTCAATCTCTCCTTATGCCGTCAGGGGCGCTGAGTCTTCCGTGCGCGCTCCCGAGGGGGGCTGCGGCCGTCGTTGCTCCTCTCCGGTTGGCCACCGGTTCGTTTCCACGTCGCGGGCGAATCCCGCGGCAGCAGCCTTCTCAGTATGATCCGTATGTCCTTCCTTTCGTTTTGGTCCGTGCCGTGCCGTTCATTGCATGCGTCATCTAAATCTCGTCAGGGGGTGGCAAGATGAAGAAGCAGACATTGACTGCTTTGTTGTGCATCGCGATGTGCGTCGGTTTCGTCCCGGCCGCATCGGCGGACTTGGGGGTTTTCGCGGTTGCGAAGGTCAGCTCGCTGGGGGTGGGGGGCGATGTCGGCTACAGATTCGGGGACTTTGTCAGCGCTCGGATCAACTTCAACTACATCGGCTGGGGCGTCGGCGGCGTGGTGGCCGACGACGTCAACTGGCACATCGCGGGCAAATCGGAAAAGGGCGTGCGGTTCAGCAGCAATTTCACGATGGCGACCCTGGGCGCGGTCCTGGACGTGTACCCGCTCGGCAAGTTCGAGAACCAGTTCGCCAGGAACCTGTTCGTGTCCGGCGGGGTCTATCTGAACTGGAACGAAGTGAACGCCACGGGAGCGATCAATCCGCTCGCCCTCTTTGGCAGCGGGCTGGGCACGCCCGGGTTTGTCGTCGGAGCCCCGGTGGCCAAGCTCAAGTACAACCTTGTCAGCCCATACGCGGGCCTGGGCTGGCAAGGCTGGTTCAACGACAAGAGCAGCTGGCGGCTGCAGTTCCTCCTCGGGGCATTGTTCCAGGGCGCCCCGAACATAAGCATCACGGGATACAACCCCGCTGTTCCCGGCGTGGCGACTACGATATCCAGGCTGCGCTCGGACGTGAAGTCCGTGGCGGAGCTGTTCCAGGTCATTCCAGTGGTTTCCATCGGGATCGGCTATTCTTTCTAGGCGGATGGACGCCTCATCATGGCGCGGCCGCGTGCGCCGGAGTTCGCGCCGCGCCAACCGCACACGCGCAGTGTGCGCGGTGAAACCGGATGCGTCCCACCCGGAAATGGGCTAACTGTGCCCATAACCGTCGACAACCGTCATCCCCCGGGAGGCACCGCATGAAAGCACCGTTCCGCTTCACCCCGCTGCTGGCCCTGTTCCTGTTCGTCCCGCTCTGGGCGGCTTCAACCGCGTCCGGGGCAGTGGTCTCACGGCCCGTGGAGTACAGCCACGGCGGCACGGCCTGCAAAGGCGTGCTCTTCCTGGATGAGGCCGTGAAGGGCAAGCGCCCCGCCGTGATGGTGGTGCACGAGTTCTGGGGGCTCAACGACTACGTGAAGAAGCGCTGCGCCATGCTGGCGGAGCTGGGCTACGTGGCCTTCGCCGCGGACATGTACGGCGACGGCATGGTCACCACCCACGCGCCCGAGGCTTCGGGCTGGTCCAAGCAGATCCAGGCCAACATCCAGAACTGGCGGGAACGCGCGCTCAAGGCCCTGGACATCCTCAAAGGCCAGCCCGAGGTGGACCCGGCCCGGGTGGCGGCCATGGGCTACTGCTTCGGCGGCTCCACGGTGATGCAGATGGCCTACGCGGGGGCGGACCTGCGCGGGGTGGCCAGCTTCCACGGCGCGCTGCCCCCGGCCGAGGGCGTGGCCAAGGGGAGCATCAAGGCCAAGGTGCTGGCCTGCCACGGCGCGGACGACGCCATGATCCCCCTGGAACGTGTCGCGGCCTTCCAGAAGAGCCTGGACGAAGCCGGGGCCGTCTGGGAGTTCATCACCTTCTCCGGGACGAGGCACAGCTTCACCAACCCCGACGCCGACAAGGCGGGCATGGCCAACGCGGCCTACAACAAGCGCGCGGACATGCGCTCCTGGGAGGCCCTGCTGGGCTTCCTCAAGGAGGTCTTCTCCCAGTAGGCCCGGCCTAGAAGAACAGGCCGAGCCGCAGCATCACCCGCCGCGAGGGCGTGATGGAGTCGAGCACCACGGGCTCGCGCTGGTAGGAGAACTTGACGTCGAGCAGGTTGGCGCCCTCCAGCGAGACGAAGCCGCGCTTGCCCGGGAAGTCGAAGGACATGCGCGCGTTGAGCACCCCGAACAGGGTCTCGTCGCGGTGGCGGCCCAGCAGGTCCCTGGCGGTGGACTCGGGGAAGGTCTGCTTGACCAGCAGCCCGGAGACCCCGGCCCCGAAACCGTTCCTGTACAGGAAAGTCAGTCCGCCGCCGCCGTTGATCTCGAAGTAGCGGGTCTCGGGGCTGCGGTGCAGCTCCACGCCCTGCGGCTCCAGCCACTTCACCGCGCCCACCAGGTTCAGGCCCAGGTAGGGGGTGAGCACCCTGTTGAAGGAGCCGGTGAGCAGATAGCGGTCCGTGACGTACCAGATCTTGCGGTCGTAGCTCTGATAGGGGTCGAACTGCGGGTTCTCTATGTGGTGGTAGTCGGCGCGCAGCACGCTGAAGGTGGCATCGTTCCACTGGCGCTCCCAGGCAAGGCCCGCCTCAACCACGCGCGAGCCGTCGTCGGCGTTGACCCGGGTGGGGAACCCGGCCACCTCCGAGGGCTGGATCATGGGCTGCAGGGCCGTGTGGTTGTTGAGGTAGCGCTGCACGGCCATGCGGATCACGTCCTTGCCGGTGGCCTCCCAGTTGAGCCCGAAGCGGAAGCCAAGCAGGGCGTCCTCCACGTCAGAGACGAACCCGAAGCGCGGCGTGACCCCGAACTCCCCCGAAAGCCCCAGCTCGAGCACCAGGTTCTTGCGCACCCGCCAGTAGTCCATGGCGTAGACGGTGAGCGAGCGCTCCCAGTGGTCGTTGCGGATGGAATCCAGGGTGGAGACGCGCGGCAGCAGGGGGATGAACAGCTCGGTGTCGCGCCGGTAGCGCAGGGTGGAGCTGAACACGTCTCCGCCCACGATCAGGGAGTGGTCCCCCAGGGTCATCTGCTGCTGCAACTGGATGTTGCCCATTTCGCGGGGGGTGTTGCGGTTGGTCAGGGTCACGCTGTCCAGTGGCAGGCCGTCGGGGGAGGCCGCGTCGTAGCGGCGGTCGGAGGTGGTCCAGCCGTTCTGGTGGTAGGCCCCGTAGACGATGGTGGTCCAGCCGGGGGCCTGGCGGCGCACGTAGCCGCCCTCCAGCAGCGTGGTGGAGTAGTCGTTGATCTGCCAGGGCGAGGGCTTGTACTCCCAGGCGCTCAGGCTCGAGGTGTCCCCGGTGTGCGCGCGGGAGAGCGTTGCCGAGGCGTAGAGGGAATCCTTGAAGGTCGGCTCCCACTTGAACTGCCCGAAGGCGAAGCCGGAGCGGCTGACGCCGTTGACGCCCCGGAGGCCGTTGTCCTGATTGAAGGAGCCGTAGACGTCCCCGGCCACGCCTGGCACGCCGCCGTACACCTCCGCGCTGGACTCCACGATGGACTTGCCGTTGGCCCACGAGCCCACACCCCCCACGAGCTGCGTGCGGATGTAGGGGGCCTCGAACATGGGGGTGTAGTCGTTGTAGAGCGTGAAGGCGCTCTGGTTGGCCGGGGAGAGCAGCCTGTTGAGCAGCAGCTCGGAGGACGCGGCCGAGACCCTGGCCCTGGTGGCGGCGAAGGCGCTGCTCAGGAACAGGTGCGCCGAGGAGTCGAAGGGGTCCTTCTTCACGGCGGTGACGGCCTTGGAGTAGGCCCATTCGCCCAGGCCGATCTGGTTGTAGACCTTGGCCAGGTCGAAGTTGCGCACGGCCAGGTCGCGGTCCAGCAGCAGCCTGGAGCGGAACATGGCCCGGTTGTCGTTCAGGCTGATGGAGCGGTTGAGGGCCTCCACGGCGTCGCCTGGCTGGTAGAGGTCGGTCAGGGCGATGCCCTTGTAGAGGTGGGGCGTGGGGTCGGCCGGGTCCAGGCGGGCGGCCTGGTCGTAGGTCTCAAGGGCGCGCTCGTGGGCGCGGGAGGCGTAGTAGGCCTTGCCCAGGCTGGTCTGGTAGAGCGAGACGCGGGGGTCCAGCAGGGTGGCCGAGAGCATCTGCGAGAGGCCCTCGAAGCGCCTGTTGCGGGCGTAGTCCACCATGCCCAGGCCCAGGCGGGGTTCGGGCAGCCCGGGGTCGGCCTTGGCGGCGCGCTCGAACAGGGCCTGGGCCTCGTCGAAGTTGCGCATGCCCAGCTTGGCGAAGCCGCCCAGTGCCAGCACCTGGGGGTCGTCCGGGGCCAGGGCCAGGGCCTTGTCCACGGTGGCCCAGGCCTTGTCCGGCGCGTCGTGCCCCAGCTCGATCTGGGCCTTGTACACGTAGGCGCTCACGCAGGCGGGGTCCAGGGCCAACGCCTGATCCAGGGATTCCCTGGCGGCGGGGATGTCGAAGCGGGCCAGCTGGGCCAGGGCCACGCTCACTCGCGCCGTGGGGGACTCGGGGGCGGTCTGCACGGCCTGCTGGGCCTGGGCCAGGGCCTGGTCCTTGCGATTGCGGGCCAGGTCGATCTGGGCCATGAGCGAGCGGCAGAAGGGGTCGGCGGAGTATTTCGAGAGGGCCTGGTCGAGCAGGGCCCGGGCCTGCGCGGGTTGGCCCGCGCCCAGCGCCAGCCAGGCCGCCGCGCCGAGCAGGGCGGGTGAGGGCGGATACCCGGCAAGTTCAGCCTTGCAGGCGTTCCAGGCCTGGGCGGACTGCCCGGCCTGGGCCATGGCCAGCCAGCGCCCCACGGCGGCCCTGGCCGAGGGCGGGGCCTTGGCGAAGGCCTCCAGGGCCTCCTGCGCGCGGTACTGGCGCAACGCGGCCCAGCCCAAAGCGGTCTGGTCGCCCTGGCTCAGGGCCAGCTCCCCGGCCCGGGCGGCGTCCCCGGCGTCCAGGGCGGCTTCGGCCGCGCCCGGCGGCGGCCCGGCCAGGGATGAGGGCCGCAGGTCGCGCCAGCTGATGGCCGTGGGGTAGTAGAGCACCCACTGCACCGCGTCCTCGGGGTTGACCAGCACTTGCTTGGTGGGGGCCTGGCCCGGCCTGGCCTGGCCCAGTTCGCCGCGTTCCAGGTCCAGGCTGCCTTGCGGGTTGGAGAGCAGCAGCCTGCCCTCGATCAGGGCAATGCGGGTCAGCCCGGCCCCGTCCACCGTGGCCGTGAACTCGGTGCCGCGCACGGCGGCGGTGAGCGCCGGGGAGGTGAGCTGGAATTTCGAGGCGTCGTTGTTGTTGCGCAGCCAGGCCTCGCCGGTCTTGAGGTCGTAGACGCTGTTGGGCGGGGCCTCGCCGCCCGAGGCATTCATGAAGCCAAGGCGCGAGGAGGCGGCCACGGCCTTGAGCGTGATAAGGGTGTTCTCGCCCAGCCTGATCTGGGTCTCGTCCGCGCAGAGGATGGCGGCCCTTGCACCCGCACCGGTGCGCACGGAGTCGCCGGCGATCAGGTCCAGGCCGGTGGCAGCGGGCCTCCAGGCCCCGGGGCCGGAGGAAACCGCAACGTCGCCCTGGGCGAACACCAGCCGCCCTGCGGTTTCCGCCGCCAGCGCCGTGGACGCCCACAGCGCAAACGCAAGCACCATCGCCACAAAGCCCGATACACCCCGCGAAACCTTTGCACCGCCAGCGAGCATCGCCGCCTCCGTCCTATTTGGATTCCATCGCGTGTACGCCGTCCCACTCAGGCGCGGGGGGCGTTTCCATGAATGTCTGGCACCGCGCCAACAGCACCCGGGAGGGCCCGTCACCGGGACGCTCCGCCAACACATCCTGAAAATGCCCCGCCGCTTCGACGAAGTCCCGGGCCATGTAGGCCGCCAGGCCCCGTTCGTAGGCCTCCGCCCACGGCGGGGGAGATCCCTCGCCGAGCAGCTCGAAAATCTCCACCGGCTTTGCCCGGCCCTTGACCCGGATGGCGTCCACCCGGCGCAGGGCGAACTCCTGCCCCAGAAACGCCCGCGTCTCGCCGCTCAGGAGCGTGCCGGTGCCGTATTGCTTGTTCGCCGATTCCAGGCGCGAGGCAAGGTTCACCGTGTCGCCCAGGCAGGTGTAGTTCACGTGCTCGCGAGAGCCCACGTTGCCCGCCACCACCCTGCCCGAGTGCAGGCCCATGCGCGCGGCCAGCCTGGGCCCTCCGCCGGGCTCCAGGCGGGCGTTGAGCACCTCAAGAGCGCGGGCCATGCCCAGGGCCGCCCGGCAGGCGTGGGCCGCGTGCCGGGCGTCGGGCAGGGGGGCGCCCCAGAAGGCCATCACGGCGTCGCCGATGAACTTGTCCAGCGTGCCCGCGTTGGCCTTGATGACCTCGGTCATGGGCGTGAAGTAGCCGGAGAGCAGCTCCATGAGCTCCCCCGGGGCCATGCGCTCGGAGAACGAGGTGAAACCGGCCAGGTCGGAGAAGAGCACTGTGACCTCGGCCTCCTCGCCGCCCGGTTCAAGAAGCTCGGGCCGGGCCAGGAGCATGTCCACCACCGCTGGGGACACGTAGCGCGAGAAGGCGGCGCGCATCTGCCTGCGCTCCCGCGCGGCGCGGGCGTAGCCCTCCAGCAGCAGGAAGCCCTCCACGGCCAGGATGCCGCCGGAGAGGCCCAGGGCCGGGAACCACGCCAGCTTGGCGGCGAAGAGCGCGTAGGATGCCCCCAGCGCGCCGGCAGCCCCGCCCAGAGAGGCCAGGGCCGCTGGCAGGGGACGCAGCCGCCTGAGCAGAAGCGCCGCCCCGGGGATGATCGTCAGGGCTGCCCCGGCCACGGCCCAGCCCGGGGCCACGGTTCCGGCCCGCCCGCCAAGCAGCTGGGCCAGGATGGCGGCGTGCAGCTCCACGCCGGGCACGTTGGCCCCGGACTGGCGGCTGAAGGGGGTGCGGAAGGCGTCGGCCTGCACGGAAAGCACCGGGCTGGCAGCCAGGGAGCGGCCCACCAGCACGATCTTGTCCTTCAGGAATCCGGGCGGCAGGGAGGCCCGCCAGTCGAGGGCCTGCGTGTAGGAGACCGTCCGTACGCTGCGCGCGGGGCCTGGATGATCCACCAGCCCGCCTTTGTGGAAGACGCGCCGCCCGGGTTCCAGGGCCTCCAGGGCCGCCGCGGGCAGCGTGGCCTGTCCGGCCAGGACGCTGGAGAAGCGGCGCACCGTGCCGTCCGGGTCCGGCGTGAGAATGGCCAGGCCCGTGCCCAGGGCGGCGCGCTCGAAGCGGGGCAGGGGGCGCACCAGCATCACCCGGCTGAAGGCCGCGTCCTCGGCCGTGTCCACCGTGGAGGCCAGCAGGGCGCGGCCGTTTGCGCGCAGGGCGTCCTCCAGGGCCTGATCGTCTTCAGGGGTGGAGGGCTCCGCGAAGATCACGTCCAGGACCGCCAGCCTCGCGCCCGCGTCCGTGAGCTCCCGCAGCAGGGCGGCGTGCACGCGCCTGGGCCAGGGCCAGGCCAGGCCCAGCTCCTGTATGGAGGGCTCGTCGATGGCCGCGATGACGATGTCCGGCGGGGCCGGCCTGGGGCCGCGCAGCAGGAAGAAGAGATCGAGCAGCTGGCTCTCAAGCTGGTGCCCCGGCGGGCTGGCCTGGAACAGGGCGGCCGCCGCCGCGATGAGCAACCCGGCGCAGAGCGCGGCGGCCATCCCGCAACGCCGGGTCTCGGGCGCGACTGCGGGGGCCGTGCTGGATGGGGTCTGGGGGCGGGGGCCATCCGCTCCTGGGGGCATGGGTCGGCTCTCCTTCGGGGGACTGCCTCCCGGGGGGAGACGGCGGTCACCCGATGCTACCAGAGGAGGCGAGCGGCAGTAAATCGAAGTTTGTCCTACTTGGGAAGTTTGGCGGACAGGAAGAGGCTGCGGCGGCCTGCGGCAACTCCCTCAGAAGGGGAGCAGGCCGCAGGCCGTTTCATTCAGGGGGCGTCAGGAGATGGCGCGCCGGGGAGTTCCGCCTTGCAGGGCTGCGTTGCCTTGCAGGCCCTCGATGATGTCGCGAAGCACCCGGGCGCGGTCCGCCAGTTCGTCAACGGCCCGGGCGGCCCGGGTCATGTCCTGGGCGGTGGCCCGGGAAATGTTGCTCACGTCCTCCACGGAACGGTTGATCTGCTCGCTGGCGGCGGCCTGCTGCTCGCTGGCCGCGGCGATGGCGCGCACCTGGTCCGCCGTGACCTCCACCAGGGTGACGATCTGCTGCAGGGAGTGGCCGGACTGCCCGGCGAGGCCCGTGGCCTCGTCGATGCGCTGCACCGCCCGCTCCACGCTCTGGATGCTGTGCGCGGTGCCGTCCTGGATGCCACGGATGGCGTCGCCGACCTCCTTGGTGGCGGTCATGGTCTTCTCGGCCAGCTTGCGCACCTCGTCGGCCACCACCGCGAAACCTCGCCCCGCCTCGCCAGCGCGGGCGGCCTCGATGGCGGCGTTCAGGGCCAGCAGGTTGGTCTGGTCGGCTATGTCGCTGATGACGTTCATGATCCTGCCGATGGAGTCGGCCTGTCCGCCCAGATGGGCCATGTCCTGCTTGAGGGCCAGGGCTTCGCTCTGCACCTGGGCGATGCCGTCCACCACCTTGCCCACGACCCCGGCCCCTTCCTCGGCCTGCTTGCGGGCCTGGGAGGAGGTCTCCGCCGCCTGGGAGGCGTTGCGGGCGACCTCCAGCACGGTGCTGTTCATTTCGGACATGGCCGCCAGGGTCTCCGCGATGCGCGAGTTCTGCTGCTCGGCCCCGGTGTGGGAGGATGAGACGATGCTCGCCAGCTGCTGCGCCGCCTGGGCCAATTGGCCGCTGATCCCGTCCGCCTGGGCCGATCCGCTGGCCACGCGGGCGTTGGTCTCCAGGAGGCTGGCCTCCTGCACGCGCAGTTCGGTCAGGTCGGCGTAGACGCACAGCGAGCCCATCAGCTTGCCGTCGAGCCCGTAGAGGGGGGATGCGTCGATGCGCAGGCTGCGCTTGCCGCCCTTGCGCCCGGTGAGCTCCACCTCCTTGGTGATCTCGCGGTTCTCCTTCATGGCCACGCCGAGCACGGTGGGGCGGGAGGCGTCGCCGTAGAAGAAGTAGGCCACGTTCTGGCCGTAGTAATCGGTGGGGACGCCGTCCTGCTCCAGGATGCGCAGCAGGTTCTTGTTGGTGAAGCGCAACACCTGCTCGGTGTCCACCACCACACACGGGGTGGCCATGCCCTGGAGCACGCCCCTGGCGAACCCGAACTCGCCAAGAAGTTTATCCACGGATGCTTTCGCAGCGGATGCTACGTCGCCCGCCGCACCGTTCGCATCATGCCGCATGTCTTCAATACGCGCTGAATAGTCGCCTTCTGAGATGCGCTTGAAAGACTTTGCAAGCATTGTCAGGGTAAAATCGTTCTTGGCCATCAGCACCGCAGTCAGTATCGCAAAGGATATGAGGACAAGCGATGCGACAAGACCTGCCGCCATGGATGCTCCGTACGCCCAGAGTGACAACAATATGGCGCAGGAGGATATTGTCAGAGCGGAGACCCACCATGGAGAAATAAGAAATCTTATGCCCATAGCATTACATCCCGTGTTCGAATTGTTGAGGTGCTCAATTCTTGTTGTCACAATACCGTAACGGGAAGCGCAAGGGAAGGGCTTTGCTGTGGCGGATGCCTGTACATTGCGGGATGGATGCAACGGGGGAATGGAGAGGAAACAGAATCCCGGGGCCGCTTTCCGGCCCCGGGGAGCGAAAGCGGGGGGCTAGGATGCGGCCAGGGCTTCGCGGCGCATACCGTCCACGAGGTTCTTGAGGTTTGCGGCCGCGCCGGAGAGGCGCTCGAGGTCGCGCCCGGCGGAGACCATCTCCTCCGAGGTGCGGGAGGCGATCTGGCTCACGGCGCTCACGGCCTGGTTGATCTCCTCCGAGGCCTGTGACTGCTGCTCCGACGCCGTGGCGATGGCCCGGACCTGATCCGCCGTGCCCTCGATGCGGGAGACGATCTCCATGAGGGTCCTGCCCGCGCCGCCGGCCAGGCCGGAGGTCCGGCTGGCGGCCGTGGCCGTGCCTTCCATGCCGGTGATGTTCTGCTTCACCCCGGCCTGGATGGCCGCGACCACCGAGGACACCTCTCCGGTGGCCTGCATGGTTTTCTCGGCCAGCTTGCGCACCTCGTCGGCCACCACCGCGAAGCCTCTTCCCGCATCGCCCGCCCGGGCGGCCTCGATGGCGGCGTTGAGGGCCAGCAGGTTGGTCTGGTCCGCTATGTCGGAGATGACGGTCATGATCCTGCCGATGCCATCGGCGTGGGTGCCCAGGCTGTCCAGGCTGGACTTCATGGCCTCGGAGCGGCTGCGCACCTCGTCAGTGGCGGCCACGACCTCCTGCACGACTTCAAGCCCCTTGCGGGCCTGTATCCCGGCCTCGTTGGAAATGTCGGCGGCCTTGGCCGCGGTGCCGGCGACTTCAAGCACGGTGGCGGCCATCTCCTCCATGGCGGTGGCCGTCTCCATGGTGCGCTGGCTCTGTTCGCGGGTGCCGTCCACAACCTGCTCCACGCGGGAGCCGAGGGCTTGGCCCAGGGCGGCCATCTCCACGGCGAAGCTGTCCAGCCGCTCGGCGGCCTCCCGCAGGCCATCCAGGCGGGAGCGCTCGGCCATGGCCCGCGCCTCAAGGGCTTCGTGGCGGGCCTTCTCGGCCTCGTGGGACTTGGCCAGGGCCTCGCCCTTCTCGGAGTGAACCTCGTCGAAGGCCGCCTGGAGCTTGCCGGCCATGTCCAGCATGGCGGAGTGGACGCCCTTCTCCTTGCCGGTGCAGGCCTTGAGCACCTGGGAAATCTCGCCTTTGGCGATGCTGGCGGCCAGCTCGGCAACCTCGGCCGGTTCGGCGCCCAACTGGTTCAGGATGCTGCGGGAGACCCACATCGCCGCCGCGAGGCCGATGCACAGGGATACGGCGAGCATCCCGAGCTGACGCTTGAGGTCGCCCGTGATGGCGGCCACCACGGCCTCCACCTGCTCGTCGGCTTCTTTATATTGCCCCTCCTGCAGGGGGGCGATCCGGTCGGCCAGGGCGTCGGTCTTGGCGTCGAAATCCTTCATGATCTTGTTGCCGGCCTCGCGCCCGTCCTTCACATAAACTTCGGCCATGCGCTTGCCCAGGGAGTACATCTCCTCGAAGAGCTTGCCGATGGCCTCGGTCTCGGCGAGCATCTGGGTGTCCTGCTCGCGGGTGAACATGGCCTTGAACTCGCCCAGGGACTCGCGGAACTTGGCGGCGGCCTTCTCGGCGTCGGCCAGGCTGTCGTCCTCTCCTGTAGCGGACACGTCGGTAAGGTATTGCTGCACCTCCACCGCCATGAGCTTCATGGTCGCGGCGCGGGCCGCGAAGGGCAGGCTCTCGGAGCGGACCAGGGCCGCCCTCTCGCGGATGGAGCCCAGTGAGAAGGCCATGATGAGCGCCCCCAACGCCATGATGGCGAGAACCAATCCGAAACCGAACATCATCTTGGAACGAACGGAAAACTGCATGAACTCCTCCAAGGGTGGTCATCAGCGCTGGGTTGAGTCCGGCGTGCGGGCTGCGCTGCCGGTCATTTTGCGAAACTCGTCAAAGGTTACTGCATTTTGACAATTGTACTCAAGGGGTATGTTGGTTTTTGTGTCGGTTTTATTGCACGCGGGTGACCTCAGCGCGGCCAGTCGGCGAAGCGATTCCTAAGGCAGGGGGGATTGTCGGGGGAGGCGTGCGGGTTGTTTGCCATGCGCAGGCCTGCAGCCAGCCGCATAGCCTTTTTCAGCGCCGTGAGCTATGCCGAAAGAAGGTCGACGGACCCAATACAGCGAAGCGAGGATCAGCCATGACCAACGCGGCAAACCTGCGCCCGGCGGACCCGTCCGTCACGCGCATAGGATGGATCGGCACGGGAATCATGGGCAGCTCCATGTGCGGCCACCTGATGGACGCCGGATACGCGCTCACCGTCTACAACCGCAGCAGGCTCAAGGCCGAACCCCTGCTGGCGAGAGGGGCGAGCTGGGCCGCCACGCCCAGGGAAGTGGCCCAGGCCTCCGACGTGGTGTTCACCATCGTGGGTTTCCCCAAGGACGTGCGCGAGGTCTATTTCGGCGCCGACGGCGTGTTCGCCGGGGCCGGGACCGGGGCCGTCCTGGTGGACATGACCACCAACAGCCCCAGCCTGGCCGTGGAGATCGCGGACAAGGCCGAGGACGCCGGGATGTTCGCCCTGGACGCCCCGGTCTCCGGCGGGGACGTGGGCGCGCGCAACGCCACCCTCTCCATCATGGTGGGCGGCGAGCCCGAGGTGTTCGAGGCCGTGCGCCCCCTGTTCGGGGTCATGGGCAAGACCATCGTGCACCAGGGCCCGGCCGGCAGCGGGCAGCACGCCAAGATGTGCAACCAGATCGTCATCGCCGGGCACATGATCGGCGTGTGCGAGAGCCTGCTCTACGCGGTGCGCTCGGGCCTGGAGCCATCCAGGGTGCTGGAGTCCATCGCCACGGGCGCGGCGGCCTGTCCGGCCCTGAACAATCTCTGGCCGCGCATACTCAAGGACGACTACGCCCCGGGCTTCATCATCGACCACTTCATCAAGGACATGGGCATCGTCCTGGAGGAATCCAGGCGCATGGGCTTCAAGCTCAAAGGTCTGATGCTCGTGGAGGAGATATACCGCGAGGCCCAGGCCATGGGCTTCGGCTCCAACGGAACCCAGGCCCTGTACCTGGCCCTGCAGAAGGTCGCGGGGGACTAGGAGCGGCCAGTTGGGAGTGGATTGCGCGGCGCGCGGGGGGTCCCGCGCGCCGCGCGTTTTGTCGGCGGCAGCCCGTTCCCCTGCGGGCGGGCGCCTCTTGGTGTCCGCTCGGTTCAGACAAGGGGCGGCGGATCGCTTGATAGGCTTGCCCGGGCTTGGTAGGTTTTTCGTGAGAAGCTATGGTGATAATGTCACCATTGAAGGTTCCGTGATCATTCAACGAGCCGCCAGCGCGACTTGCAACCATGCGGGGGGTATCCGCTCCCGCTTACGTGCATGAGCATTGTGGAGAAGGCATGGACATCCGCATAAGTGACGCCACCTCCGGGAAGAATCTCCACATCGGGTTCACAGCGGGACTCTCTGTCGAATGTGCTTTCTTTCCGCCGGAGGGGGACGTCGCCCTGGTGGATATATTGCCGGAAATATTTACAATCTCAAATGAGCTCATAGGTCAGGCACTGTCGCAAGCCGGCGCGGAGGGCTTGCGCCTGTCATGCGACAGAGGGTGCGTCTCCTGTTGCTACCAGCTGATCGTGATGTCCGATCACGAAGCGCTGCTGCTCGCCCACATAGTGTCCTTGATGGAGCCGAATGAGCAGGCGCGGATTAAAGGCGCATTGAAGTCGATGCTCCAGGTTCTCGAACAAAACGGCCTGCTTGCGGAACTCATCGACTCCCATGCGAATTGTTTCAGCGACTCAGACCGCTTGGTCGAGATGCAGAAAAAGTACTGGGAGCTCCAACTGCCATGCCCATTCCTTGTGGACAGGTTGTGCTCCATATATCAATTCCGCCCTCTGGTCTGTCGTCAATATATAGTCAGCTCACCCAGCAGCTGCTGTGCGCAAATATTCAAACCGGACAACAGCGTTAAGAAAATCCCTCTTTTATACGATGTGGCCAGCGCGGTTGCCTCATTCAATGGCGTAGCGGCAAAACCGACACTCGCCGTCCCTATCCCTGCGATCCTGCTTGTCAACGGGTTGCTGGAGAGTTTCCCGCGCCCCAAGTCAAATGCTGAAGAAATGATCGCTGCATTTCTTGCCCATCTTGAGCAGAACTTCACTCGAAGTGCTACGTCGAAGTAATAGTTTGTCCTCTCACAGTATCGCTGTTGCAACGAATACCGCGATGTGTTGCAGTGGTTGTGCGGCGGCGACCCACCGCCTAATACCCGTCGTCCTGGTCTCCCTCCCCGAACAGGGCCCGCTTCGCCGGCAGGCAGCTCTCCCAGTCCAGCTCCGCGAGCCCCAGGCGCGACGCGCGCTCGGGGACCACATCCAGCTCCGCGGTCTCGCCGCCGCGCGTGGCCAGCACCGTGACGGTGCCGCCCCCGCTCCCGGTCGCGGCCACGGCCTTGGGCGAATAGGAGGCCAGCAGCGCGGCGGCGTCCTCCAGGGCGGCGCGGCTCCAGTCCGCGCCGGGCAGGGGGCGGATGAGCCCGAAGGGGCTGGGCAGGTCCTTCACGTCCAGCAGGATGTCCCCGGCCTGCGCCAGCTCGGCCAGGGCGGCGTTGTCCTCCTGGTTGCGGCCCATGGCCAGCCAGTAGGGCCCGGCCCAGAACTGCCTGCCCACGTTGGCCAGGTGGAAGTCCGCCGCGCGCGGCGGGGCGGCGTGCTCGAACAGGGGCACGTAGCGCTTGGCCGAATCCAGGATGGTCAGCTTGCAGCCTCCGGCGGGCTGGGGGTACTCGGTGATGCCCAGGCGTTTGGCCAGGGCGAACTGGGGCTTGCGGGTGCGGCCGTTGAAGTTGTGCAGCTTCTCGCGGTCCACCAGGCCGTCCAGTTCGGCGGGGGAAGGCTTCATGTTCTTGGCCGAGAGCGGGCGCAGCAGCACGTCGCGCACGCCCGCCTCGCGGCTGATCACGTCCAGGGCGTCGCGCCGCTGGGACATGGGCCGCTGCCCCTTGACCTCGCCGGTGAGGATCATCTTGGCGCCGTATTCCGGCATCAGCTCCTTGCAGCGCCTGAGCATCAGGATCTTGCAGTCCACGCAGGGGTTCAGGCACTTGCCCACCCCGTGGGGCGGGCGCGAAGCCAGGAGCGTGACGAAGGGCTCGCCCACGTCAACGGTCTCGATGTCCAGCCCGTAGGTCTCGGACCAATGGGCCACCTTGTCCGGGTGGCCGAAGAAGGGGCTGACGAAGTGCAGGCCGAGCACCCTGAGGCCCTGCCCGGCGACGGTTTTGGCGGCCAGGATGGAATCCAGGCCGCCGGAGAACATGGCCAGCGCGTCGTATTGTTTCATGGCGGGGAAAAAGGTCTCCTTCATGCGTATGCGGGCGCTCCCGGAGGAGCGCCGCCCGGCGCATGCCTATCAGCGACCGAGGCAAAAGGCGATACTAGGCCTGCCGGGCCCTGAGCAGGTCGCGGATCTCCGTGAGCAGGGCCACGTCCGCCGGGACGGGCGGCGGGGCGTCCTGCGCGGGGGGCTCCATTCTGCGCTTGAGGGTGTTCAGCCCCTTGACCATCATGAAGATGGCGAAGGCCACGATGATGAAGTCCACCATGGCCTGGATGAAGTTCCCGTAGTTCAGGGTGGCGCCCTTCATCCCGTCGATGGGCGGGGCCAGGGTGAGCTTGAGGCTGGTGAAGTCCACGCCGCCCAGGAGCATTCCCAAGGGGGGCATGATGACGTCCGCCACCAGGGAAGACACGATCTTGCCGAAGGCCGCACCGATGATAACGCCCACGGCCAGGTCCATGACGTTGCCGCGCATGGCGAATTCCTTGAACTCTTTCAAGAAGCTCATATGGCCTCCTCACGGGGTTTGCCGTAATGTATCCCTTCCCTGGCGGCGGGACAAGCTCGGCGGCGCAAAAACGGCCCGCTTGTCCTGCAAAAATGGACGTTGCCCCGGGGCGGGGCATTTGCTATGGCCTCATGGCATTTCCCACTTTCGAACAAGGACGCACCCACATGGCCAAGAAAGCCGCAGCCAATCCCCAGGACGCCCGCCTGGAGGCGCTCGCCACCGCGCTGACCACCATCGAACGCAAGTACGGGCAGGGCTCGGTCATGCGCCTCGACGAGGACGCCCACGTGGCCATTCCCGCCATCCCCACCGGCTCCATCGGCGTGGACGTGGCCCTGGGCATCGGCGGCATTCCCCAGGGGCGCGTCACCGAGATCTACGGCCCCGAGTCTTCGGGCAAGACCACCCTGGCCCTGCACATCATCGCCCAGGCCCAGAAGAAGGGCGGCACCGCCGCCTTCATCGACGCCGAGCACGCCCTGGACATCACCTACGCCCGCCGCCTGGGCGTGAAGACCGACGAGCTGCTCATCTCCCAGCCGGATTTCGGCGAGCAGGCCCTGGACATCACCGACATGCTGGTGCGCTCCAGCGCCGTGGACGTCATCGTCATCGACTCGGTGGCCGCGCTGATCCCCCAGGCCGAACTGGAGGGCGAGATGGGCGAATCCCAGGTGGGCGGACAGGCCCGGCTCATGAGCCACGCCATGCGCAAGCTCACGGGCACCATCCACAAGTCCAACACGGCGGTGATCTTCATCAACCAGATCCGCATGAAGATCGGCGTCACGGGCTACGGCAGCCCCGAGACCACCACGGGCGGCAACGCGCTCAAGTTCTACGCCTCCACCCGCATGGACATCCGCCGCATCCAGACCCTCAAGGACAAGGAGGAGGTCTACGGTTCGCGCTGCCGGGTGAAGGTGGTCAAGAACAAGGTGGCCCCGCCCTTCCGCGAGGCCCAGTTCGACATCCTCTACGGCACCGGCATCTCCCGCGAGGGCGAGATCATCGACATGGGCGTGGAGATGAACATCGTGGACAAGTCGGGCGCGTGGTTCGCCTACGGCACCGAGCGCCTGGGCCAGGGCAAGGAGAACGTCCGCGCCTTCCTGCTGGAGCACCCGGACATCCGCCAGCAGATCGAGGACAAGATTTACGAGCACCTGGGCCTGAAGGAGGCCGCGAAGGCGCAGGAAGCGGGCGGGGCCTGATGCTCCAGCCCGGAGCAACGGCGCGCCTCGGGGCGGTGCTGGGGGCGCTTCTGGCCCTGGCCGCGCTCTGCGGCTGCGCGGCGGACAAGCGACGCGCCGCCAATGCGCCCGCTCCGGCGTCCGGCATGGCCGGGATGCCCTCCGTGCGGGGCATGGACGGCTACGCCTTCTATTTCGACCCCACCCGCTGGGAAATGATGGAGGACATCTCCAATCCGGCCTATGAGTTCCAGTTCGCGGGCCGCTCCGGCAGGATGCTGGGCGCGGTCTGGGTGGACCAGACGCCCTTCGACCCGGCCAGGATGGAGGCCGCGGCCGTGCGCAACGCCGAACGCCTGACCTTCGACGTGCGCGTCTCCCAGAGCGGAGCGGTGGAGCTGGGCGGGCTGCCCTGCCGCTACGTGCGCCTGTTCGGGCGCAAGGACGGCGTGGAGATGGTGATCGAATACACCCTGTGTTTCGTGGGTTCGCGGTCCTACGTGGCGATGACCATGGCCGTGGGCCCCCTGAACAGGGACATGATCGAGGACATGAACGCCTTCCCCCGGGGCATGCGGCCCGGGGGGTGATAAATACGCGGGCCCGGGAGGTCCGCGGGCATCGCCGCTTTCCCAAGGAGACCTTTCGTGATCAGCGCCACTGAAATCCGTCGCAAATTCCTGGATTACTTCGTCGCCAACGGCCACACCGAGGTGGCCAGCTCCTCCCTGGTGCCCAGGGAGGACCCCAGCCTGCTCTTCACCAACGCGGGCATGGTGCAGTTCAAGAAGGTCTTCCTGGGCCAGGAGAAGCGCGACTACACCCGCGCCGCCACCTCCCAGAAGTGCCTGCGCGTGGGCGGCAAGCACAACGACCTGGAGAACGTGGGCCGCACCGCCCGCCACCACACCTTCTTCGAGATGCTGGGCAACTTCTCCTTCGGCGACTACTTCAAGGAGGAGGCCATCCGCCTGGCCTGGGGCTTCCTCACCGAGGAGATGAAGCTCCCCAAGGAGAAGCTCTACGCCACCGTCTACCTGGACGACGACGAGGCCCACGGCCTGTGGCGCAAGATCGCCGACGTGCCCGAGAAGCGCATCATCCGCCTGGGCGACAAGGACAACTTCTGGTCCATGGGCGACACCGGCCCCTGCGGCCCCTGCTCCGAGATCCTCATCGACCAGGGCGAGCACATGAGCTGCGGCCCGGAGTGCGGCATCGGCAAGTGCGACTGCGACCGCTTCCTGGAGATCTGGAACCTGGTGTTCATGCAGTTCGACCAGATCAAGCCCGGCCAGCGCGTGCCCCTGCCGCGCCCCTCCATCGACACGGGCATGGGCCTGGAGCGCATCTCCGGCGTGTGCCAGGGCGTGTACTCCAACTTCGATTCCGACCTGTTCAGCCCCATCATCGCGGCCACGGCCGAGCTGGCGGGCGTGAAGTACCGCGCCGACGAGGAGAGCGACACGGCCCTGCGCGTCATCGCGGACCACAGCCGGGCCATGGCCTTCCTCATCGCGGACTCCATCCTGCCCTCCAACGAGGGCCGGGGCTACGTGCTGCGCCGCCTGATCCGCCGCGCCTTCCGCTTCGGCCGCCTCATGGGCCTGCGCGACCCCTTCCTGCACCGGGTGGCCCCGGTGGTGGTGGACGTCATGGGCGTGCAGTACCCCGAAATCGTGGAAGGCATGGACTTCATGACCCGCGTGGTCCGCGAGGAGGAGGAGCGCTTCTCCGCCACGCTGGACAAGGGCCTGGAGATCCTCGAGGAGGAGATGGCCGCCGCCCGCAAGAACAACGTGAACATCATCTCCGGCGAGGCCGCCTTCAAGCTCTACGACACCTACGGCTTCCCCCTGGACATCATCACCGACGTGGCGGGCAAGCAGGGCTTCGGCGTGGACGAGGCGGGCTACACCGCCTGCATGCAGGAGCAGAAGACCCGCGCCAAGAAGGCCTGGAAGGGCTCCGGCGAGACCGACGTGGCCGGGCAGTTCAAGAAGCTCCTGGAGACGGGGCTCAAGTCCCGCTTCGTGGGCTACGGCCAGCTTGAGGCCGAGTCCCGCGTGATTGCCCTGCTGGGCGAGGACGGCCTGCCCGTCGAGCGCATCATCCAGGGCGAGGGCGGCTACGCCGTGTTCGCGCTGACCCCCTTCTACGGCGAGTCCGGCGGCCAGATGGGCGACAAGGGCAGCGTGGAGACCATGACCGGCTCCGCCGACGTGCTGGACACCCTCAAGCCCAGCCCCGAGCTGACCACGCACCGCGTGTTCGTCAACGAGGGCGAGCTGCTGCTCGACCAGGAGGCCAAGCTCATCGTGGACGAGGACCAGCGCCTGGCCTCGGCCCGCAACCACACCACCACCCATCTGCTGCACGCCGCCCTGCGCGAGGTGCTGGGCGAGCACGTGAAGCAGGCGGGCTCCCTGGTGGGGCCGGACAGGCTGCGCTTCGACTTCACCCACATCTCCGCCCTGACGCCCGAGGAAATCGCCCTGGTCGAGCGCAAGGTCAACGAGGCCATCCTGGCCGACATCGCGGTTGACCGCGCTGTCATGGGCTACCAGGAGGCCCAGGCCAAGGGGGCCATGGCCCTCTTCGGCGAGAAGTACGGCGACGAGGTCACCGTGGTCTCGGTGCCAGGCGTCTCCACGGAGCTGTGCGGCGGCACCCACCTGCGGGCCACGGGTCAGGCGGGCGGGTTCGCCATCGTTTCCGAGACCGGCGTGGCCGCCGGCGTGCGCCGCATCGAGGCCGCCACGGGCTGGAACCTGCTGGGCCAGCTGCAGGCCGCCAGGCGCGAGCTGGACGAGGCCGCCGACGTGCTGCGCGCCCGCCCGGGCGAGCTGGTGGAGCGCCTCAAGGCCATGCAGGCCCAGGTCAAGGCCCTGACCAAGGACAAGGAGCAGCTCCAGGCCAAGCTGGCCTCGGGCCAGGGGCGCGACCTCATGGACTCCGTGGAGGAGGTGGGCGGCGTGAAGCTGCTGGCCGCCGAGGTGCAGGGCGCCACCATGAAGTCCCTGCGCGACACCATGGACGACGTTCGCTCCAAGATGCCCTCGGGCGTGGCCTGCCTCATCGGCGCGGGCGAGGACGGCAAGGTGGCCCTGGTGCTGGCCGTCAGCAAGGACCTGCACGCCAGGTTCACCGCCCAGACCCTGATCAAGGACGTGGCCGCCCTGGTGGGCGGCTCCGGCGGCGGCAGGCCGGACATGGCCCAGGCCGGTGGCACCGACGCCTCGGGCATCCAGGCCGCCCTGGCCAAGCTCAAGGAACTGGTGGGCAAGGCCTAGCGGTCAGCCGCGATTCAGTGATATCCTGGCCGGCAGTCGTATCCAAGCGGCTGCCGGCCTTTTTCAATTCTAAGCGGAGGATAGATTTATGGCGGTTCAATCCATCACCACCAACCTCATGGTGGAGGACGTCAACCGCTCCATCGACTTCTGGGTCGGGCTGCTGGGCTTCAGCGTGGCCGAATGCGTGGATGCGGAGCACAAGCTGTACCACGGGCGCATGCCCGGCGCGGACCTGATCTGGGCCATGTTCGTCTCCGGCCCGGCGGCGGTGATGGTCAACCGCCGCGACAGCCTGGAGCGCGAGCTGCCCCTGCTCACGGGCAGGCCAACGGGCGGCACGTTGACGCTCTACGTGGTCGTGGAGGATCTGGAGGGCCTGCACCGGCGCATCCAGTCCATCGTGCCCACCATCAAGGAACCGGAGACCAGCTTCTACGGCATGAGGGAGTGGTACGTGCGCGACCCGGACGGGTACGTGGTCTGCCTGGCGCAGAAGGTTGGGGAGGACTAGAACTTGGCGTGGAAGTCCGTTTTCAGTGTTGGCTGTTCAGGCAGGGCTAGCCAGTCAATCCCGTGAGCTTCAGGAAGTAGACAGTCACGAAAGCAAGGGCTACCCCAATGAGATTGGAGAGTATCTTCAAGAGCAATTTGTTCATGACGGCTATCTGAAGCAAATATAATATAATGCTGTGTAGACGAGCCAGTTCACAAGGGTGTCTTCCACAAACGCGCGCCGCGTGTAGTCACCGGCATTTTTGAAGAGGTCCATTCCAGCGGCTCCACAGAATACTGCTTCACAAATATTTATGTGTTTTGCGTTGTGTGGTCAAGGGTCGGCGCGCTAGACAGCGGGTGCGCGAGGCTGCCTTCGAAGAAACGTGGCCGATAATTGGGTGTGATGGATACCGATCTCTGGCTGTGTATGTTCCATACCAACGGACGCCAGTCATTGCAGGCGGGGCGAGTAAGTGTCTGCCAACGAACATGTTGGAACAGATGAGAGGGGCTGTGCGTTTCACCGAAAGGGCGAAAAAAGATCTCAGAGCCATAGCCTGGATGGTGGGCTTTCTTCTGGTCTTCCTGCTGTCCGGGGCGGGGTATCTTTATTTCAACCTGTGTTCTGACGACGCATTCTCCACGACGCTCTCCCCCTCGGGAAAATACAAAGCCACCGTCACGGTCAGGAATTGCGGCGCCACAACCTCGCACAATTATCTGGTCAGCATCGGGGAAAGCGGCGACACATACTTCCTTGAGAAGGCCGGATGGCTCTACGGGGCTCGCCGCAATGCGAAAGGGGACTGGGGTGTGTCGGTGGTCTGGCTGAGCGACAACGAAGTGAGCGTCCGCTACTTCGACTGCCACTCGCTCAAGTTGGAGGACAACGGGCCTGTGGTGGCTGGGCAACGCATCGCGGTGTCCTTCGATCAGGCCTTGGACGCGCCCTAGCCGGGCGGCGGAAATTGCTTCAGAACGGACGAGAGCCCATCGGGCGAGCCCAGCAAGCCCACAAGACTGGATCGAAGCGCGGGCGCGCCCCGCACCCCTCGGAATACTGCTAGAACCCCTGCTCAAGCGGCGGGTTGACCAGCGCGCCTTCCACGGCGGCCTTGGGCAGCCCCGCGTCTCGCAGCCGCACCTTGCGGCCTTCGATGCTGAGCCTGCCGGTGGCAAGCCACTGCACGGCCTGGGGCAGGATGCGGTGCTCGAAGGCCAGGATGCGCTCGCCCAGGCTGGCGGCGTCGTCGTCGGGGTAGGCGGGCACGGCGGCCTGGATGACCACTGGCCCGTGGTCCATGATCTCGTCCACGAAGTGCACTGTGGCCCCGGAGATGGCCACGCCGTAGTCGGCGGCGTCGCGCTGGCCGTGGGCCCCGGCGAAGCTGGGCAGCAGGGCGGGGTGGATGTTGATGATCCGGCCGGGGAAGGCCTGCAGGAACACAGGGGTCAGCAGGCGCATGAACCCGGCCATGACCACGGCCTCGGCCCCGGATTCGCGGATGGCGGCCACCATGGCCGCGTCGAAGGCCGGGCGGTCGGGGTAGGCCGTGTGCGGCAGGGCAACGGCCTTGATGCCGTGGGCGCGGGCGCGCTCCAAAGCGTAGGAGTCCTGCCGGTTGGAGAGCACCAGGGCGATGCGCGCGTCCAGGGCTCCGGACTGCACGCGCTCGATGAGCGCCTGCAGGTTCGACCCGGAGCCGGAAACCAGGACGGCGATGGGAAGGGTCACGGCGCTCAGGATTCCTTGGCGCTTTCAGCCACGGCCTGGGCCAAGGCCGGGATGGTGTAGCTCTCGGGCTGGATGTCCGGCGTGAAGCCGTACTTGGCCAGGGTGGCGGCCGTGATGGGCCCGATGCAGGCGATCTTGATGCGTTCGCGCAGCGGGGCCAGGCGGTCCGCCGGGATCATCTGGAAGAAGTTCTCCACCGTGGAGGAGCTGGTGAAGGTCAGGTAGTGGATCTCGCCCTCCTCGATGGAGGCAACGATCTCGTCGGGATCGTGGCTGGCCAGCTTGGTCTCGTAGACCGGCAGCACCTCCACCTGGGCTCCGGCGCGGCACAGCTCGTCCGGCAGCACTTCGCGGGCCTTGAGCGCGCGCGGGATGAGCACGCGCTTGCCGCCGATCTGCAGGGCCAGGAGGCCCTCCACCACGGACTCGGCCACGTACTTCTCGGGCACGAAGTCGGCGCGGATGCCGCGCTCGGCCAGGGCCTGGGCCGTGGCGGGGCCGATGGCCGCCACCATGAGCCCGCCCAGGGCGCGGGCGTCCTTACCCATGGCTTGCATCTCGTGCCAGAAATATTTGACCCCGTTCACCGAGGTGAACACCAGCCAGTCGAAGCAGGCCAGGTTGCCCACGGCTTCGCGCACCGGGGTGGTGTCGGCCAGGGGGGCCACCTCGATGGTGGGGAACTCCCAGGTGCAGGCGCCCATGTCGCTGAGCACGCGGGTCAGGTCGCTGGCCTGCTCGCGCGAGCGGGTGACCACCACGCCCTTGCCCAGCAGGGGGCGCTGCTCGAACCAGTTGAGCTTGTCGTGCAGCTGCACCACCTCGCCCACCACCAAGAGAGACGGGGCCTTGAAGCCCTTCTCGCGGGCCTCGCGGGGGATGTCCTTCAGGGTGGAGACCATGGAGCGGTGGCGGCAGGTGGTGCCCCAGCGAACCAGGGCGGCCGGGGTCTCGGGGCTGCGCCCGCCCTCGATCAGCCTGCGGGAGATGTCCTCCAGGTTCTTCACGCCCATGAAGAAGACCAGCGTGGACGCGGCCTTGGCCAGGGCGTCCCAGTTGTGGGCGGATTCGTCCTTGGTGGGGTCCTCGTGGCCGGTGATGAAGCTCACGGAGGAGGCGTACTTGCGGTGCGTGATGGGGATGCCCGCGTAGGCCGGGGCGGCCACGGCGCTGGTGACGCCGGGGATGACCTCGAAGGTCAGGCCGTCCTCAAGCAGCTCCTCGGCTTCTTCCGCGCCGCGCCCGAACACGTAGGGGTCGCCGCCCTTGAGCCGGGCCACGACCTTGCCCTCCTTGGCCTTGGCCACCAGGAGCTTGTTGATCTCGCCCTGGGGCAGGGTGTGGTCCCCGCCCTTCTTGCCCACGTAGATGATCTCGGCGCCGGGGCGGCAGTAGTCCAGGAAGGCCTTGTTGGCCAGGTAGTCGTAGACCAGCACGTCGCAGGTCTCGAGGATGGCCTTGGCCTTGACGGTCAGAAGTCCGGGGTCGCCGGGGCCTGCGCCGATGAGGTACACGTTGGGCATGGTGGTGTGGCCTTGGGGCTTAGCGTTTGTTCTGCTGGAAAACGCCCTTGGCCGTGGCCAGGGCGTTGAGCGAGGCAGGGAACCCGGCGTAGCCGGATATCTGCACGAAAATCTCCGTGATTTCCTCGGGCGTGAGCCCCGCGTTCAGGGCGTTGCGCACGTGGGCCTGGAGCTGGGGCTGGGCGTGGCCCAGCGCGGCCAGGGCCGCCAGCGTGACGATCATGCGCTCGCGCAGGGGCAGGCCCGGGCGGGCGTAGACGTCGCCGAAGAAGCCCTGGATCATCTCGACCATTTCCGGGGCCAGGTCGTCGAGAAGGCCCCGGAGCAGGCGGTCGTTGTCGGGGTTCAGGCGGGCCAGGAGTTCCCGGCCCCGCCCGATGCGATCTTGATCCACGCGGGGCTATTCCTCGCGCAGCACGCTGTTGATGGTCACGGGCTCCACTGGCACGTCGTCGTGGAAGCCGGCCCTGCGGGTGCGGACCTTCTTGATCTTCTCCACCACGTCCATGCCGTCGACCACCTTGCCGAACACGCAGTAGCCCCATCCGTCGGGGGTCTTGCCCTTGTGATCCAGGAAGAGGTTGTCGTTGACGTTGATGAAGAACTGCGCGGTGGCGCTGTGGGGGTCCATGGTGCGGGCCATGGCCAGGGTGCCCTTCACGTTGGAGAGCCCGTTGTCGGCCTCGTTGATCACGGGGGCGTGGGTCTGCTTCTCCTTCATGGTGGCGGAGAGTCCGCCGCCCTGGATCATGAAGTTGGGGATGACCCGGTGGAAGATGGTGCCCTCGTAGAAGCCCTCATCAACGTACTTGAGGAAATTGGCCACGGTCTGGGGGGCCTTGTCGGGGAAAAGTTCGATGGTGATCAGGCCCATGGAGGTTTCCATAAGTACCATGTGTGCTCTCCTTGCTGGCGCGTTCGATGTGCGGGGCATTTATCCCACATCCGGCCCGGAGTCCATCCCCGGCGGGTTTGAGTCCGAGCCTGGGCTGAATTGCGAAAAATGTAAATTTAAGGTGCATCCTGGGCAGGCGCGTGCTAGGCTAAAGCCAGAACAATTCCTCAAGGAGAATTCTTATGAACAAGTCAACATGGGAAAAAGTTTTCGAATATGCCTCCATGCCCGTCCACGGGACCCTGTCCCGCAAGCTGCGCAAGGGCCTGAAGATCCAGATCAACGAAGGCAAGGTCTACGAAGGCGCCGTGCTTTTCCTGGGCGAGGATTTCCTGCGCGTGACCGAGAAGAGCGGCGCCGAGTCCATCAACACCTACTATGACTGGGAAAAGCTGCTCTGCGTGCGCACCATCGGGCAGACCGAGGAATAACGAACCTTCCAGGGTATTCTCAGCACGGCCGGGGGGCGCGTCCTCCCGGCCGCAGTTTTTTGATCTCCTGCCGGGCCACCAGGCCCAGCAGCAGCGCGGCGCAGGCGTACGCGAACCAGCCTGCGGCCTCCTCCACGGAAGCGTGAACCCAGCCGGAGACACCCAGCCCGAGGCCCAGATAGAGGGCGTCCACGGCCAGGCCGAACAGCAGCGAGCAGCCCGCGATGCAGGCCAGGTAGATGCCCGTGGCGCGCAGCCCCAGCATGCGGGCCACCACGGTGATCCCGGCCGCGTTGGTGGCCGGTCCGGCCAGCAGGAAGACCAGGGCCGCGCCGGGGGAGAGCCCCTTCATGGCCAGGGCGGCGGCGATGGGCGTGGAGGCGGTGGCGCAGACATAGAGCGGAATGCCCAGGGCCAGCATGGCCAGCATGGGCCACAGCCCGGTGCCCAGGGCGCGCTCAAGGCCGTCGGCGGGCAGGAGCGCGCCGATGAGGCCCGCCACCAGCACCCCCAGCAGGAACCAGCGGCCGATGCCGGCAAGCATCTCCCCGAAGGAGTAGGCGAGTCCGGCCCGCAGCCTGGTGAGCAACGGCGGTTTGCGCGCGGCGAAGGCGTCCAGGGGGATGAGCGGCTTGGGCCTTGCTCCGCCGGGTGTTTCATCCGGGGCGAAGCGGTTCACCAGAACCCCGGCCAGGGCGCCGGTGACGAAGGCGGCAACGGGGCGCACGACGGTCATCAGCGGGTCGAGCAGGGCCCAGTTCACGGCGATGGAGTCCACGCCTGTCTCGGGGGTGGAGATCATGAAGGCCGTGGCCGCGCCCTTGCTGGCCCCGGCGTCGCGCAACCCGGCGGCCGCGGGCAGCACACCGCAGGAGCACAGGGGGATTGGCACGCCAACCAGCGCGGCCTTGAGCACGGGCCAGGGGCCTGTGCCGCCCAGGTGCTTGGTCATCAGGGACGGGGGCACGAGGGCTTTGAGCAGCCCGGCCAGGAAAAAGCCGAAGAGCATGAAGGGAGCCGATTCCAGCAGGACGGCCCAGGATTCGTTGAAAACGTGGATAATGAAACTCATTTTCAAAAACTAGTCCCGCCTGTCCGGGCTGTCAAGCGGAGCCCAAGACCCGGATGCCGTGAGTCCCCCGTGGCTGAAGAAGGAGGTGCGCCGTCACAAGGGCGAAGCTATAGAGGATTCCAAAGGAACTAAGTTCTTTTGGCCGCCGGAGGCCTCCTTCAGTTTCTTCATCCTCCTTTCGTTTCTGCGAAGTCATCCTCCCCTGTCCGCCCCTCATTCTGCTCGAATTTCACCCCGAGCGCAGCGCCTCCACGATGACCAGCCGCGAGGCGCGCAGCGCGGGCAGGAACCCGCCCACCACGCCCATGAACAGGGCGAAGCCCACGGAGGTTGCCGCGATCTCCCCGGTGAGGGTGAAGCCGAAGGCCAGCTCCGAGAAGGTCTGGAAGTTGGTTGTCGAAAACGTCAAAAATCCGAGCAGCGACGAGGCCGCCACCCCTGCCGCGCCGCCCAGGGCGCCCAGCAGCAGGGCCTCGGCCAGGAAGGCCAGCAGGATGTCCCCGCGCCTGAAGCCCAGTGCGCGCATCGTGCCGATCTCGGCTGTGCGGGTGGCCACGGAGGAGTACATGGTGATGCTCGCGCCCAGCATGGCCCCCACGGAGAAGATGCCCGTGAGCGAGACGCCCAGCACCTTCAGGAAGCGCGACAGGGCCTTGGACTGGTCCTCGTAGTATTGGCGCTCCCGCTTGACCTCGGCCTGGAGCCTGGGGTCGCCCTCGATGCGGGCCTTGTAGGCCTCGAATGCGTCCTGGTCGCGCAGCTTTGCGACCACCACGGAGAAGGCCTGGCGGCGGAAAGCCTGCATGAGCTGCTCGGCGTCGCCCCAGATCTCGGAGGAGAAGCCCGTCCTGCCCGCGTCGAACACGCCCACCACGGTCCAGTGGCGCTGCCCGAAGCGCATGGTCTGGCCCAGGCCCACGCCCGCGAACTTGGAGAGCACGCTCTGGCCCACCATGATCTCGGTGGAGCCGGGCGCGGGCATCCTGCCCTCAATGAGGCGCACCTGGGGCCGCAGCTCCAGCGACGTCTCCCCCATGCCCCGGATGACCACGTTGGACTTCTCGCCGTTGCGCTTGGGCAGCACGAAGAGCACCACCACCTCGCGCGCGGCCATGGTCCGCCCCTGGGAGTCGGTGGCCAGCTCCGGCTGGGTTGCCGCGATGCTGGAGACCTGCCGGTCCAGGGTGGACTGCACCTCCGTCTCGGAGCTCTTGCGCAGCACCACCACGTTGTCGGGGCTGCCGGTGGAGACGAGCGTCTGCCGCAGGCCCTCGGCCAGCATGAGCGTGGCCGTGAACACGAAGACCACCAGGGCCATGCCGCCCGCGGTGAGCACGGTTGTCACCCGCCGGGTGAGCAGGTTGCGCCAGGAGTAGCTCAGGGGGATGGCCACGTCAGCCCACCTTGCGCAAGGCCTGGGCGATGCCCACCCGGGCCGCGTACAGAGCCGGGTACACGGCGGAGAGCAGCCCCACGGCCACCCCGGCGACCAGGCCCATGATGATGGTCTGTTCGCTGACGAGGAAAACGGGGAAGAAGTCGGTCATGAAGGCGCCCACGGCCTCGGCGCAGGGCAGCACCAGGGCCAGGCCCAGGCACGCCCCGGTTACGGAGAGGGCCAGGGCCTCGCCCGCGATGAGCAGGGCCAGGGTGGAGGAGCTGAAGCCCAGGGTCTTGAGCACGGCGTACTCCCCGCTGCGCTCCCGTGCGGACATGGCCATGGTGTTGGCCGAGACCGCCAGGATGATGAGGACCACCACGAAGCTCACCAGCCTGATGGCCAGGATTATGGCCGAGGACATGGAGACGAAACCCATCTGGAAGGCCTTCTCGGTCTCGGTGAGGGTCTCGGCCAGGGAGTTGGCGAACTGGGCGTCGACGGCGCGGGAGATGTCCGCCGAGCGGGTGGGGTCGTCGATGCCCACCAGGTAGAAGCCCACGTAGCCCGCCCGGGTGGGCATGGTGGAGCGCAGGGTCTCGTCGAGGTAGGTCCAGTGGAAGAAGAACTGGCTCTCGTCGACCCCCGCGCGGGTGGCCTTGTAGATGGCGCGGATGGTGAAGTCCCAGTCGCCGGTGAAGATGGTGCCGCGCAGGGTGACCGGGTCCCCGACCTTCCAGCCGAAGCGCTTGGCCAGCTTGTCCCCCACCAGGGCGCCCTTGCGGTCGCGCAGCAGGGCGGTGAGCTGCTCCTTGTCCGGTACGGCGAGTTCCGGGTAGATGGCCAGCAGGGAGGGGATGTCGTAGGCGAAGTTGGCGAAGAAGTTCTTCTCGTCCACGTAGATGCCGCCGAACCAGTTGCCCTGGCTGACCTCGGTGACGCCGGGCACGGCGCGGATCTTCTCGCGGTAGGCCAGGGGCAGGGAGAAGGTCAGGGAGATGGCGTTGCGCGTCACAAGGCGGTCCGCGGCGCTGGCCTCCACGCCCGAGTACCAGGCGTCCACCAGGGTGCGCAGCAGCCCGAACGCCAGGATGGCCACGGCCACGCCCAGGATGGTCAGCACGGAGCGCAGCCGGTGGCGGAAGGCGTTTCTAACGGCCAGGCGTATCAGCAGCACGGGAGAGCTCCCCCTTGTCCAGGTGGCGCAGCACGTGGGCCTCCTGGGCGGCGCGCGGGTCGTGCGTGACCATGATGATGGTCTTTTCCAGCTCCTGGTTCAGGCGGTTCATCAGGGTGAGGATCTCCTCGGCGGAGGCGCGGTCCAGGTCGCCGGTGGGTTCGTCGGCCACAAGGATGTCGGGGTCGGTGACCACGGCCCGGGCGATGGCCACGCGCTGCTGCTGCCCGCCGGAGAGCTGGGCCGGGTAGTGGTCGCTGCGGTCGGAGAGGCCCACCGCGGCCAGGGCCGCGGCGGCGTGCTCGCGGCGTTCCCGGCGGGAGAGGTCCGTGAGCAGCAGGGGCAGCTCCACGTTCTCCTGGGCGGTGAGCACGGGGATCAGGTTGTAGAACTGGAAGATGAAGCCCACGCTGCGGCTGCGCCAGGCGGCTAGGTCGGTCTCGCCCAGCAGGGTGATGTCCTGCCCGTTGACCACGATCTCGCCGGAGTCCACCCGGTCGATGCCCGCCAGGCAGTTGAGCAGGGTGGACTTGCCCGAGCCCGAGGGGCCCATGAGGGCCAGGAACTCCCCGCGCCCGATCTCGAAGGAGACGTCCGTGAGCACGGGGATGGTCTGGCCGCCTCGCGTGTAGGACTTGTACAGGCGGCGGATCTCGATCAGGGGGCCGGAGCTCATTTCACGGCGGCCTCCACGCGGCCGCCGTCCTTGAGGGTGTCGGGCGGGGAGAGCACCACCTTGTCGCCGGACGCGAGCCCCGAGGTGATCTCCACCATGTCGCCCAGTTTCATGCCCAGGGTCACGGGGGTCAGGCGGGCCTTGCCGTCCTTGACCAGGAACACGGCCTTGGCGTTGTCCGGCCCGGTCACGGCGCGCAGGGGTACGGCCAGGCGCGGGGCCGTCTCCTGTGCGGTGGGGGAGCGCTCCAGGAAGGCCACCTTGGCGCTCATCTGCGGCAGGATGCGCTGGTCCAGTTCGTCGAAGCGCACCTTGACCATCACCGTGGCCTTGGACTTGTCCGCCGTGGGCACGATCATGTGCACGCGGCCGGGGAAGCGCTCCTCGCCGTAGGCGTCGAGCATGATCTCCACGGGCTGGCCCTGGCGCACCTTGGCCAGGTTCGATTCCGAGACGTCGGCCTCGATCTGCAGGGAGCCCAGGTCCGCCAGGGTGACCACCGAGGCCTTGGACGTGGTCGAGGCCGAGAGCGGGGTCACGATGTCGCCCACGTCCGCGCTCTTGGTGAGCACCACGGCGTCGAAGGGCGCGCGCACCACGGTGTACTCCAGGTTGGCCTTGGCCAGCTCCAGGCCGGCCTTGCGGGCGGCCACAAGGCGCACGGCGTTCTCATGGGCGGCCTGGGCCTTGCGGAAGCGGGCCACGGCCTGGTCGTACTCGGAGCGGGCCACCACCTTGCGCTTGTCCAACTCGCGGAAGCGGTCGTGGTTCAGGGTGGCGTCGTCGAGCTCGGCTTTTGTCTGATCCACCATGAAGCGGGCGGCGGACAGGTCGGCCTCGGCCTGCTTGAGCGCGGCGGCGACGTCCTCGCCCTCCAGCCGGGCGATCACGTCCCCCTTGCGTACGCGGCTGCCTTCCTCCACGCCCAGCCAGACCAGCCGGCTGGTGATCTTGGAGGCCACGGCGGACTTGCGGTCCGCCACCACGTAGCCTGTGGCGTTCACCAGGGTCAGGGCGCGGGTGGGGTGCACCAGCACGGCCTGGACCGTTTCAACCTGGGTGGTGCGGGGCGTCAGCCACCACAGGGCCAGGGCTAGCAAGGCCAGGGCGGCGAGCCATGTCTTGGCGCCGGGCCGCCAGCGGCGGCCGCCGCCTGCGGGGGCGTCCTCCGCGCCGCGCCTGATGCGCAGGGATTCGAGGTCGCTCTTCATGGAAGCGGTCTTTAGCCCATCGAAGCCCCGTGGTCATCAGCAAATTCGGTCAGGCGTACGCGCGCGTGGACGGTTGATGGGTAATTTGCTAGACACCGGGCACGATGACCGTCGACACCCACAAGCAGTCCGGGCAGGCCATCAAGGGCGTATTCTCCACCGAGAGCGTGACCGTGGTGGGCTTCGGCGCCACCAAGCGCCGGGTGAAGCAGACAGTGTACGTCTACGTGGAGGAGTCCCCCACGGGTGATATCGTCTGCCAGCCCCTCTCCCAGCAGTACGTGCCCCTGGGGCGCAAGCGCGTCATCGACCGGGAGACGCTGTTCAAATCCTTCATCCCCGCGCCGGACATCTACCTGGAGCACATGCTCCCGGCCCTGGCCTCACTGGAGAAGACGGTGGACCAGGCCGAGAAGCTGCGCGACGACGGGGCGCTCTTTTCCGCCGAGTTCGAGTTCAAGAACGCTCTGCGCCTGGACGAGCACCACGTGCGGGCCAGCTTCGGCCTGGGCCTGACCTATCTGGACCGGGGCGAGAAGGAAGGCGCGCTCCTGGTGTTCAGGCGCATATCCCGCCTCTCGGGCGCGACCGCCCCCGAGCACAAGCACCTCTTCAACGAATTCGGCATCAAGCTGCGCAAGGCGGGCATGCTCAAGCAGGCCATGCTCCACTACTGCAAGGCCCTGCGTCTGAGCCGGGACGACCAGAACCTCTACTACAACCTGGCCAGGACCCTCTACGAGATGGGCCGGCTCCGGGCCGCCAGGCGCATGCTGGACCAGGCCCTCAAACGCCAGCGGGACTTCCCGGAAGCCCGTTTGTTCGCGGACCACATCCGGGAGAAAGCCTTGGAGACCATCGCCGTCACCGGCCTGGAGCTCTCCAGCTTCGAGACCGCAGCCGCCAAACGGGGTGAGGGATGAGCCAGCTGTTCCTGGGGCATTACCTGCTGAAGCAGGGGCTGGTGACGCAAAACCAGCTTGACCAGGCCATCGCCCTGCAGATGGAGGCCAACCGCAGACTGGGTGACCTGGCCGAGGAAGCGGGGCTGCTCACGCCGGAGCAGGTGCGCTCCATCCTCGCGGCCCAGCGCGAGGCCGACCTGAGCTTCGGCGAGCTTGCCGTGGCCGGGGGGGGCGTCACCCGCGGGGATATGGACGACCTGCTCTTCCGCCAGCATGTGCACCAGGTGCACCTGGGCGAGGCCCTGTTGACGCAGGGCACCCTGAGCAGCGAGCAGTTCTGCCTCGTGCTTGAGGAATACTCCCGCCAGGAGGAGGCCCGCCACAAGGAGCTGGACGCGGTGCTCGGCCCCCGGGGGGAGGGCCGGGCCGTTCGCAGGCTGGTGGAGGCCCTGGAGCGAGCCTTCCCCAGGTTCGTGGGCTGTCCGCTCAAGGCCATTGGGGGGCTTGCCCAGGACGAGCTGGCAGGCATGGGCTACTCCTATGCCAGCGAGGTTCCGCTGAAGGGGGGCGGCGTGCTGCGCTACACCCTGCACTTGGGCGAGCGGATGCTGGCGGTGGTGGCCGAAGCCCCGGGCGCGTCGCGGGTGGTGTGCGGGGGGCCGGACGGGGCTGTTCGGTCCCAACTGGCCATGATCTGCGCCCATGCGGGGCTGGCGCTCTCTGGCGTTGCGCTCGGAGCGGGCCGCACGGACGGGCCGCAACGGGCCGTGCTGGTCCGCCTGGGTTGCCCTGAGGCGGAGATGGGGTTGTGCGCGTCCCAGGAGGGGGGCTGAGAGTCCCGGAGGGAAGGCCAGCCTTGACATGGCGGGATTTCCGGGTAATCTGCCGAGTTTGTCGATTGTGTTTATTTTTGCTGGAGGAACGAACCTGATGCCCATGATCGAATTCAAGGACGTGCACAAATGGTACGGGGATTTCCACGTGCTCAAGGGCATCGAGGAAGCCGTGGAACAGGGCGAGGTGCTGGTCATCTGCGGGCCGTCGGGCTCGGGCAAATCCACCCTGATCCGCTGCGTCAACCGCCTGGAGGAATACCAGCGCGGCACCATCCTCTTCGACGGCCGCGACATCCACGACTCCTCGGTGGACGTCAACCTGCTTCGCTCCGAGATCGGCATCGTCTTCCAGCAGTTCAACCTCTATCCGCACCTCTCCGTGCTGAGGAACGTCACCCTGGCGCCCATCAAGGTGCGCAAGATGGACAAGGCCGACGCAGAACGCCTGGCCCTGGACCTGCTTGAGCGCGTGGGCATCCACGACCAGGCATACAAATATCCGGCCGAGCTCTCCGGCGGCCAGCAGCAGCGCGTGGCCATCGCCCGCGCCCTGGCCATGCGCCCCAAGGTGATGCTCTTCGACGAACCCACCTCCGCGCTGGACCCGGAGATGATCAACGAAGTCCTCAACGTCATGAAGGACCTGGCCCGCGACGGCATGACCATGCTCTGCGTCACCCACGAAATGGGCTTCGCCCGCGAGGTGGCCGACAGGGTCATCTTCATGGACGGCGGCGAGATCATCGAGGAAGGGCCGCCCAGCGAGTTCTTCAAGAACCCGAAACACGAGCGCACCCGCGCTTTCCTGAAGGAAATCCTCTAGCCCAACCTGCAACCGCGAGGAGGTTCGACGATGAAGCGTTTTGCCGTTGCTGTTACGGCCATCCTGGTCCTGGCCTTGTCCGCCCTTCCGGCGTTGGCCAACAAGTTCGAGGACATCAAGAAGAAGGGTGTCCTGGTCGCCGGCGTGAAGGACTCCCAGCCCCCCTTCGGCTACGTGGACGAGGCCAGCAAGCAGATCGTGGGCTTCGAGATCGACCTGATGGCCGCCATAGCCGAGAAGATGGGCGTGAAGCTCGAGATCAAGCCCGTCACCTCCTCCACCCGCATCCCCATGCTCAGCCAGGGTGAGATCGACGTGGTGGCCGCCACCATGACCCACTCCCGCGAGCGCGATAAGACCATCGACTACTCCATCACCTACTTCTCCACGGATCAGAAGCTCCTGGTGAGGAAGGACGGCGGCATCAAGTCCGTGAAGGACCTGGCCGGCAAGAAGATCGGCTCCGCCAAGGGCTCCACCTCCGAGAAGAACGCCAAGGCCGCCCAGCCCCAGGCCACCATCATCTCCTTCGAGACCTACCCCGAGGCCTTCCTGGCCCTCAAGCAGGGCAAGGTCGAGGCCGTGACCACCGACGAAGCCATCCTGCACGGCCTGCGCAACAAGGACGACAAGCCCGACGACTTCGCCGTGGTTGGCGAGGCCATTTCCGCCGAGCCTTACGGCCTGGGCATCATCGAGAACGAGTCCAAGCTGCGCGACGCCATCAACTTCGCCCTGATGGAGCTGTGGACCGAGGGCAAGTACCAGCAGATCTACAACAAGTGGTTCGGCAAGGACACCAAGTACTACATCCCCCTGACCTGGACCATGGAACTCTGGCCCTAGCAGGCGCTTGACCGCCGGGGGGGCCCAGGCCCCTCCGGCTTTCCCCGCGCGAGGCTCCGCCTCCGGGCGGGACCGGGGCGCACCGCCCCGACAGGAGCAGCACGTTGGCGTATCAATTCGATTGGGGTCTCGTGGTCAGCGGGGAATACGGCGTCATGCTCGTCGAGGGCCTCGTCACCACCCTCAAGATTTCCGCGCTGTCCATCGTCCTTTCTCTGGGGATGGGCACGCTCATCTGCGTCATGCGCCTGACCAAGGTCAAGGCGCTCGAATGGCTCAGCGCCTCCTACACGGAGTTCTTCAGAAACACGCCGCTGCTCGTGCAGATATTCTTCTGGTATTTCGGTTCCGCCGCGGTGCTGCCCGTGGCCTGGAACAAATGGCTCTACGCCCAGGATTTCGAGTTCGCCGCCGGCGTTATCTCGCTCACGGTGTACACCTCCGCCTTCATCGCGGAGGACCTGCGCTCGGGCATCTTCGCCATCCCCAAGACCCAGTTGGAGGCCTCGCGCGCCTGCGGGCTCTCCTTCCTGCAGGCCATGGGCTACGTCATCCTGCCCCAGGCCTTCAGGATCATCATTCCGCCCCTGATTTCGCAGTTTCTGAACCTGATCAAGAACTCCTCCCTGGTGATGACCATCGGCGTCATGGACCTGACCTACATGGCCCGCCAGATCGAGTCCCAGACGTTCCACGGCTTCGAGGCCTTCACGGCGGCCACGCTCATCTACCTGAGCATCTCGCTGCTGGTCTCGGCCGCAATCCAGATCTACAACGTGCGCGTGCTGCGCCTGGGAAGGTAAGCCATGCACTGGGAAGTAGTCTGGAACAACATGAGCTACCTGCTCCTGGGGGCCTACCCCAAGGGGCCCCTGGGCGGTCTGGCCCTCTCCATCGTCATGGCCCTGGTGGGCATCTTCGGCGCGTTCTGGCTGGGCCTGCTGATAGGGGTGTTCCGCCTCTCCAAGCGGGCGTGGCTGCGCGTGCCCGCGCTGGTCTACATCGAGATCATCCGCGGCACGCCGCTCCTGATGGTCATCTTCTGGTTCTATTTCCTGGCCCCGGTGGTCATGGGCAAGAGCCTGCCGGGCGAGCAGGCCGCCATGATCGCGCTGATCGTGTTCACCAGCGCCTACATCGCGGAGATCGTGCGCGCGGGCGTGCTCTCGCTGCCCAAGGGCCAGATGGAGGCCGCGCGCGGCTCGGGGCTTTCCCACACGCAGGCCATGATCTACGTGATCCTGCCGCAGGCGCTGTTCAACATGATCCCCTCCTTCGTGAACCAGTTCGTCTCCCTCACCAAGGACACCTCCCTGGGCTTCATCATCGGCGTGACCGAGCTGACCAAGGCCGCCACGCAGATCAACAACAGGACCATGAACGCCCCTTCGGAGATATTCATCGCCATCGCGGCGCTCTACTTCGTGATCTGCTACGTGCTCACGGCGTTCTCGCGCAGGTTGGAAAGCAGGATCAACCGCTACCAGGCCCGTGGGCGCTAGTGTCGCGATTTTGAAAAACATGGCATGTTTTTCAAGATTAAATTCAATGGTTTTCGTGTGTTGCGCACCGGAACCATATGGGCGAATTTCGCGTACGCGACACTAGGAACTCGGCGCACCGAGGGGAGAGCATGACAAGCGGCCGCCGTCCTCCCGGGTGCGGCCCGGACCAGGGGGGCGGGGCCCAGCGGCCGCCGGTCGCGGTGCTGCTGGCCGTGCTCCTGCTGCTGGCCGTGCAGCTCACGGCCATCATGGGCCTGCGCGGCGCAGCCGACCCCGAGGGCTACCCGCTCAACACCTCCAAACCCTTGCGCGTCAACACCTTCGAGGACGACGGCGTCATCGGGCTGCGCGCGGCCCTGGGCTACTCCACCCTGCACGAGGACCGCTTCTCCTACCTGTTCGGCGTGGGCGGGCCGGTGCTGCACGCGGCACGGCCGGTCATGGCCGCCCTGGACCGCCTGGGGCTCATCACCCGCTTCGAGGACCCCTCCCTCTACCTGCTCTACCCCCGGGAACTGGAGCGCGCCTACAAGGCCTTCGCCGTGTACCAGCTGCTGGCCTTCACCATGTGGCTGCCACTGGCGGGCTGGCTGCTGCTCTCGCGCCACGTCTCCCGCCCGGCGGGGATATGGGCGGCCTGGCTGCTGGCCCTGACCCCCTTCCTCACCGGGTTCGAGACGCGGCTCAAGCCGGACAGCGCGGCCCTGCTCATGGGCATTTTGAGCCTGCACTTCGCCCTGAACCACCTCCGGGACGGCGGGCGGCGCAACCTGCTGGCGGCCTGGGGGCTGCTGGGGCTCTCGGCCTCCATCAAGCTGACCTGCGTGCCCTTCGCCGGGGTGCTGCTCTGGCTCGGCGTGGTCAGGGCCAGGAGGGACGGCGCCCCCATGCTCCCCTGGCTGGCCCAGGCGGCCGCAGCCTGCGCCGCGGCCTTCCTGGCGGCCAACCCGCTGCCGCTGTTCGGGCTGGCCAACATCGCGCGCTGGCTTGGCGGCTACATGCAGGTGATGCACGCGCCCCAGGCCCAGGAAACTGCGGCCCAGAGCGGGAACCTGGGTCAGATCCTGCGCCACCTCCTCACCCTGGACGTATTCTTCGGCCCGGTCCTGAAGTGGGCCTACCCGGCCGCACTGGTCGGCGCGGGGCTGCTCTGGGCAGGCAAACGCTTCACAGTGACGGCCTGGGCCGCGCTCTGGGCGGCCTGCCTGCTCCAGATGGGCTACATGGCCGTGGCCGCCGGGCGGACCTTCGCGGAGATCACCTACTACTATTACACCTCCTCGGCCTTGGGCCTGCTGCTGCTGTCCTGCGGACTGGGCTGGGTCCAGGAACGTCTCGGGGAACGGCTTGCGGGGCGGGATCTGGCTAGGCGGGGCATGACGGCCGTCCTGGCCGCGGCGGTGTTGTTGCCCCTGGCGAATGCGGACCTGGCGGCGCTGCGTTTCGTGACCTCGCCCTCCAACCGCCAGCTCTGCCACGGCTGGATCGAGCGCAACGTGCCCCAAGGTGCCAGCGTGGGCGTGCCCCTGGGCGACTCGGGGCAACCGGTGTCGCAGTTCCTGCGTGTGGACCCCTTCCGCTGGGCCGTAGTGGCGGTGGGGGTACGACTCGAATTGCTGGCGGAGCGCAGGCCCGGCTATCTGGTCACCGTGTCGGACAAGTTGGGCGAGCCCGCGCCGGACGTGCCCGGCTACAGCCTGGTGGCGAGCTTCGACGGCGCCGGGACGCTCCCACGCGACCAGATCGGTTTGTTCCAGGACGAGGTCTTCCGGGTGTACCGCTGCGAAGGCCAGCCCCTCCCGCCAGCGGGAAAGGCCCAGGCAGAGCTGGCCCTGGGCGATCTGGTCCGGAGCGACCCGGAGCAGGGCTTCCAGGTGCTGCAGTACCAAGCGACCCGCTTTTACCCGATCACGCTCGATCTGTTCGCCAAGTCGGGCGGCACGCTCCTGCCGTACCCCACGGCGGCGCTGGCTGGCAGCCTGCGCCACGCCTCCTCCCCGGCGGCGTTCGTGCACCATGCGGGTCCCCTGGCGCTGACCCTGTGGGGGGTGAAGTATGTCTTCGCCCGGCAGGACGGCGAGTTCCGTGACAACGCCCTGGGCCCCTACGGCCTGGAGCGCCTGCCCGCCCCCGGTATCCCCGGCATCGCGGGCGGGGAGGGCGAGCCCGCCGCGTTCCTGTATCCGGGCTACGGCGGGCAGGCCTTCTTCGCGCCGGACGCGCCCTGGACGACCCAGGCCGCCACCCGGGGCCTTGTGCGCCTGCGCCCGCTGCCGGGCGCCGGGCGGCTGCTGGAGAACCCAGGCGGCGGCCCCGTGGAGGTGCGCCTGGAGATCGAGTCGGACGGCCCAGCGGACGTGGTGCTCACGGGCGGCCCGGCGCGGCGCTCCTACCTGGCCGGGCCGGGAGCCACGGTGCTGCACGTGCCCTACGAGGGCGGGGACCATGTGGATTACGAGCTCAACCCGGCAAAAGCGGGCGGCACGGTGCGCCTGCTCAAGGCCGAGGCCAGGCCCATGCCCCTGGCGGGCGCCCCGGTGATCTCCCGGGCCAGCGTTACTGCTGCCGCGTCCTTCGCGCAGTTGGAGCCCGGCGCACCCGGGCGGGTGCTCTTCGCCCTGCCCTGGCACCATCGCTGGAAGGCCGAGGTGGACGGCAAGCCCGTGCGCCCCGAGCCCGGCCCGGCCGGGGTGGTGGCGGTGCCGGTGCCAGCCGGAGCCCGCCAGGCGGCCCTGCGCTTCGCCGATTGAGCCAAGATTGAGCCAGGATGGAGGCAGGAGCGCCGCCCTTGCGGTCGCCCAGACCTTGGAGTAGAAGCGGCGAGCTTCCGTCAGGAACCCTCCAGGACACGCAACCCTATATGTCCAAGCACGAGATCATCCTTTCCCTGCTCACAAAGCCCTATACCCTCGTGGACGGGGTCTTCCACTGCGTGGAGGCGGTGCCCGCCTCCAAGAGTGCTGGCGGCGGCCTCGCGGGCGGCCTGCAGGGCTTCCTCAAACGCTGGCCCAGGCTCTACCGCTTCCTGGTGGAGGCCTTCTCGCCGGTGCTCGTCTCCCGTGCCATGCGGGAAGGTCTGGCAAAGGCCCTGGCCGAGTGCCCCCCGCCCATGACCGTGGTCAACCTGGGTAGCGGCCCCCTGGGCCTGCCGGGCCGCCCGGACATCATCAACGTGGACATCACGCCCTTCGACTGCGTGGACATCTGCGCCGACGCGGCGGACCTGCCCTTCCCGGACGCCTCCGTGGACTGCCTCTTCAACCTGGCCATGCTGGAACACGTACCCGACCCGCAGGCCGTGCTGGCCCAGATGCGCCGCGTGCTCAAGCCGGGCGGACGCGTCTGCTGCTTCATCCCCTTCGGCCAGCCCCTGCACGCCGCCCCCTCGGACTACAACCGCTGGACGCAGAGCGGCGCGCTGGAGCTGTTCAAGGATTTCGAGCGGGTGGATGTCGCCGTCGGGGCAGGGCCCACGTCCTGCTGGCTCTGGATGACCGTGGAGTGGCTCTCGCTCGTTTTCAGCTTCGGCAACGCCAAGGCCCGGGACCTGCTGGCCCTGGGGCTCATGCTGGCCCTCTTTCCGCTCAAACACCTGGACCGCCTGCTGGAGCGCCAGCCCGGCGCGGAGCGCATCGCGTCCGGGTTCTTCGTCACCGCCGTCAAAGGCGCGTGACCGCTGGAGAAACCATGAAGGCCAAACTGGAAGATTCCGGCATCAAGGAGCATTGGACGAGCCAGGCCAAGCGCCACGGCGCGTCGCACTGCGCCTCCTGGTCCGACGCCAACGCCATCGAGATCGAGAAGCGGGTCATCGCACCGCGCCTGCGCACGGGCTCCCGGGTGCTGGACATCGGCTGCTCCAACGGGCACGCCACCCTGTCCTACGCGCAGGCCATCGACATCGACATCACCGGCATGGACTACGTGCCCGAGATGATCGAGGCCGCCCGTGAGCACCTGCGCGAGGCCGCCTCCGGCCTGCGCGGCCGCGTCAGCTTCGAGACCGGCGACATCCGCGCGCTGCCCTTCGAGAGCGACAGCTTCGATACGGTCATCACCACCCGGGTGGTCATCAACCTGCAGAACCCCGAGGCCCAGGAGCAGGGCATCCGCGAGTGCCTGCGCGTGGCGCGCCCCGGGGGCGAGGTGCTGCTCTCCGAGGCCACCCTGCAGGGCCTCGAAGCCCTGAACCGCCTGCGCGCGGAGTTGGGCCAGAAGCCCCTCTCCATGCCCGCCTTCAACCTCTACCTGGACGCCGAAACCCTGGCCGCAAAGGACTGGGGGCCGGGCGTCACGGTGGAGGCGCTGGAGTTCTCCAGCACCTATTACCTGTTCACACGCGTGCTCAAGCCGCTGCTGGAGCATCTGCCCGGGTCCCTGGTCAAGGCCGCCGACCCCCTGAGCGAGGTCAACCGCCTTGCCGGGATGCTGCCCTCCTGGGGGGACTACGGGGTGCAGAAGCTGTTCATCCTGCGTAAAAACGGCTAGGAAGCCCCATGTCCATGCTGGATATTTCCGTCGTCATCCCCGTGTACAACGGCCGCGCCACCCTTCCCGCCCTGTGGGAGCGCTTGCGCGCCGTGCTGGACATCTGCGCGGGGAGCTTCGAGGTCGTCTTCGTGGACGACGCCAGCCCGGACGGCAGCTGGAGCGTCCTGGAGGAGCTGGCCGCCGCCGACCCGCGCTGCAAGGCCATCCGCATGATGCGCAACCAGGGCCAGCACAACGCGCTGCTCTGCGGCATCCGCGCGGCCACGTACCCGGTCATCGTCACCATGGACGACGACCTGCAGCACCCCCCGGAGGAGATCCCCCGGCTCCTGGAGGAGTTCGCCAAGGGCCACGCCGTGGTCTACGGGGCCTGCGCCCAGGAGCAGCACGGCCTGCTGCGCAATCTGGCCTCCCGGTTGACCAAGCGGGTGCTCCAGCAGGCCATGGGCGTGGCCGCGGCCCAGAGCGTCTCGGCCTTCCGCGTGTTCCGCACCGAGCTTCGCGACGCCTTCGCGGACTGCCGCAACCCCCTGCCCAACATCGATGTGATGCTCTCCTGGGGCACCACGCGTTTCGGCGCGGTGCAGGTGCGCCACGAGCCCCGGCGCGAGGGAGTTTCGGGCTACAACCTGCGCAAGCTGCTCATCCACGCCGTGAACATGATCACCGGCTACACGGTGCTGCCCCTGCAGCTGGCCAGCCTGGTGGGCTTCGTGCTGACCCTGGCGGGCGTTGGGCTGCTGGCCTTCGTGCTCGGGCGCTACCTGATCCAGGGCACCACCATGCAGGGATTCCCCTTCCTGGCTTCGATCATCTGCATATTTTCCGGTGCGCAGCTCTTCGCGCTGGGCATCATCGGGGAATATTTCGCCCGCATGTACCTGCGCCTCATGGATAAGCCCGTCTACACCGAGGCCCAGCGCCTGAATTTTCCGGAGCGCCCCAAGCAGTGATGAACTACCGCATCCCCTTCAACCGCCCCTGTTTCGCCGGGGCCGAGCAGCAGCACATCATCGAAGCACTGGCCAGCGGCAAGATCTCCGGCGACGGGCTCTTCAGCCGCAAGTGCCACGAGCTTCTTGAGCGCGAGCTCGGAGCCGCCAAGGTGCTGCTGACCACCTCCTGCACGCACGCCCTGGAGATGGCGGCCTTGCTCCTGCGCCTGGAACCGGGCCAGGAGGTGGTGGTGCCCTCGTTCACCTTCGTCTCCTCGGTGAACGCCTTCATCCTGCGCGGGGCCAAGCCCGTTTTCGCCGACATCCGCCCGGACACCCTGAACCTGGACGAGAACGCCCTGGAGGGCCTGCTGACCCCGGCCACCAGGGCCGTGGTGGCCGTTCACTACGCCGGGGTGGGCTGCGAGATGGACCGCATCCTGGAGCTCACCGCCCCGCGCGGCGCGGCCCTGGTGGAGGACAACGCCCACGGCCTGTTCGGCACCTACAAGGGCAGGCCTCTGGGCAGCTTCGGGGCCCTGGCCACCCAGAGCTTCCACGAGACCAAGAACTTCACCTGCGGCGAGGGCGGCGCGCTGGTCGTCAACGACGCCGAGCTGGCCGCCCGGGCCGAGATCATCCGCGAGAAGGGCACCAACCGCTCCAGCTTCTTCCGGGGCGAGGTGGACAAGTACACCTGGGTGGACCTGGGCTCCAGCTACCTGCCCTCCGAGGTGCTGGCCGCCTTCCTCTACGCCCAGTTGGAGCAGCGCGAGCGGATCCAGGCCAAGCGCCGCGCCATCTGGGAGCGCTACCAGGCGGGCCTGGCGGACTGGGCCGCGTCAAACGGCGTGCGCCTGCCCTCCATCCCGGAGCACTGCGGCCAGTCCTACCACATGTTCCACATGCTCATGCCCTCGCTGGAGAGCCGCCAGCGCCTCATCGGGGAGCTGAAGGCCAAGTCCATCCTGGCCGTATTCCACTACGTGCCCCTGCACCTTTCCCCCATGGGTCGCAGCTTCGGCGGCCGCCCCGGGCAGTGCCCCGTGGCCGAGGACCTCTCGGACCGCCTGCTGCGCCTGCCCTTCTACAACGACCTGGACGAGGCAAGCCAGGACGAGGTCATCGAGGCCGTGGCCTCTTTCAGACCCTGAGCCCGCCACCCCCCACCCGCGAGGACAGCCATGAAGGTTGAATTCTACCGCCACGCCCTGGACCAGGCGGATATCGACAAGGTCGTCTCCGTGCTCGGCTCCGTGTTCCTGACCACAGGCCCGGTCACCGCCGAGTTCGAGCGCAAGTTCGCCGCCTACACCGGCGTGCCCCACGTGGTCTGCGTGAACTCCTGCACGGCGGCCATGCACCTGGCCCTGGAGGCCCTGGGCATCGGCCCCGGGGACGAGGTCATCACCACCCCCCTGACCTTCATCGCCTCGGCCACCTGCGTTGAGCACGCCCGGGCCAAGCCCGTGCTCGTGGACGTGGACGCCGCCACCGGCTGCATCGACCCCGCCGCCGTGGAGGCCGCCATCACCCCGCGCACCAAGGCCATCATCCCGGTGCACCTCTACGGCGTCATGTGCGACATGCCCGCCCTGCGCGCCATCGCCGACCGGCACAACCTGCGCATCATCGAGGACTGCGCCCACTGCGTGGAGGGCGAGCGCGACGGCGTGCGCCCTGGGCACCTCTCCGACGCGGCCTGCTACAGCTTCTACGCCACCAAGAACCTGGCCTGCGGCGAGGGCGGCGCGGTCATCACCCGCCACGAGGAGCTGGCCCGCGACGTCAAGCTGCTCACACTGCACGGCATGAGCAAGAACGCCGCCGGGCGCTATCACGGGGCCTACCAGCACTGGGACATGCTGCGCCTGGGCTGGAAGTGCAACCTGGACGACATCCACTCCGCCCTGCTGGTCAACCAGCTGGACCGCCTCGACGGACTCTGGGCCAGGCGGAACGAGATTTTCAAGCGCTACGAGGCCGCCTTCGAGGGCAAGGTGCACCGCCCCAAAGTGGTCGGCAAGAGCGGGCACCACCTCTACACCGTCTGGGCGGAGCCGGAGCGGCGCGACCAGATCCTCCACGGGCTGCAGCAGCGCGGCGTGGGCGTGGCCGTGAACTTCCGGGCCATCCACAACCTGACCTGGTTCAAGGAGACCTTCGGCTTCAAGCGCGGAGACTTCCCCAACGCCGAAGCCATCGGCGACAGGACCATCTCCATCCCGTTCTACCCGAAGATGTCGGACGCCGAGGTGGAGTACGTGATCGAGAGCGTTCTCGCGGAGTTCGCGGGATAGCGGACTGACGAAACGCTGTGAACGATGACGGGGCGGGCCTGATGGGCCGTCCCGTTTTTGTTGGGGTAGAGAAAGTGGGGAGGGGGAGGGGCCTCCGGCGGCCAAAGGGAGTTCCTCCCTTTGGAATCCCTTCCAGCTTCGCGTCGGGAGCGGCAACACGAATCATGGCGGACTGTTTTCGACGTGCCGTGATGGAAGGACAGGGTTTTATTCAGAGGCCGCAGGAAACGGCCAATACTCACCGGTAAACCAGGGATTCCGCCATGCTCCCGCGAAGGACCACTGGCGCGGCGGTTTGCGCGTTGGCGGATTCCTGAAGCGTTCAAATGCATCCGCCATGAACCGAAGCGTCTCGGGGTCGGGCCGGTGCGGGGGCGGCGGAAGTTCTTCAAATACATCAGCCGCCCCCGCAC
>NZ_JAKZKW010000012.1:62902-108982 GCF_022808695.1 Fundidesulfovibrio soli | reverse complement strand
CAAAGCCTCCAGGGCCACCTTGGCTTTGAACTCCGCAGAAAACTTCCTTCGCTTGGACATCGTAGACCGTCCTCCTCGCTTGAGGACTCCAGCTTAGCGAACTGTCCAATTTTCCGCATCCACCTCAACCCTCTGGACCAGAAAACGCGCCGGGGGCGACCTGGAGGCCGACCCAGTGCCCATGGTGCTACGCCTCAAGAAGGTTCTCCTGGCGTGGTGGGAACACCGGCCCATCAAGTCAGATCATGTCTTCGTGAACATAGAGGAATATGCTTTCTGTAAGGATTACCTGGGTGAGCCGTTCACCAATCGCCAGCATTTCATGGAGCGCCTGTGCGAGAAGGCTGAGGTGAAAACGTTCGGCTTCCACGCCATCCGCCACCTGACGGCGAGCCTCCTGTACCGCGAAGGGCAGCCGGTGGCCGTGGTCCAGGCTGTGCTTCGGCACAAGTCGCCGCAGACAACCACCCGCTACCTCCAGAGCCTGGGCCTGAAGCAGACCCAGGAGGCCATGGAGGCAGTCATGGGTCAACGCGGTCCAGGAAAGATCTCCCGCATTTCAGCCAGGACGGGGAAAGAAAACATGTAGCCTTTCAAGAAATACAACCATCAAAGCATTCTTCGCCTACCTACCAAAATGAGAAGCCAATCTCTTCGATCAAAAATTTAAGGTCTTCCATGTTGATGAAGTCATCCGATCCGATCGAATACACTGGCAAGTCGTGTTCTATCATATGGATTGGAATTGCCATGCGATGAACACCTATTCTTTTTGCAACATCTTCGACGCGAGCGAGTGGTATCGTCTGACCAATCACTTCTCCATCATGAGAGATTGCCAGCGATTTAGCTGAGTAAGCGAAATGTGTAGGGGTACCGGTGCTGGGGTTAACGATCTTCAGAATCGTCTCCCCTGGGGATTGTCCATCCCCCTTGTTTTTCTCTTTGGCCATAATTAAACGCCCTCCCTGGTGATGGTGGGGATACTTGTGACTTGCCGCGACCTGCCAACCCTACTTCGCGCTCCTATATATCGCGTTGACGACCGCCCCCACTTTTTTCATTTCCGTAGTTTTGTCTGAAATATGATATATATACATAACACCGGCAGCTGTCGCAATAACGATTATTGCGACTCCTCCTGAAATTATTATCGTACCTCCCAGACCGCCCGCCGCCAACGCTCCTCCTCCCATTAGACCGGCGTTCGCCGCAGCGGCCCCCGACAGTGAGGAAATGGCTGTGCTGGCAGCGGCCCCCACGACGGACCCCGCGACCCCAGCCACCGTGTTTCTCTGGGCGGTTGTAAGGTCCGAATACCCAAGCCAGTAAGAGCCGAACGAGAATAGCGTCGCAGTGACCGCTCCGCCTGCTGCTCCGCCGATAAAGCCGGATACCGGACGCAGCCCTAAAGACGACACACCTACTCCGACCCTCTGGGCTGCAAGCGACTCCAGCCCGTACGCGAATTGTGATCCGGCCCAAACGCCGGAGAACTCGCTTAGGGCTCCCAAGGCCGTGAAGGTGCCTGCCCTGCGCAAATTGACTTGGCCGTTTTGAATGAGCTGGAAAATGCTGTCGAGGCCCCCGGCGAGAACGCCGCCGAAGATCCCGCCCAGCGCGGCGGTCTTGACGCCCAGCAGAGGCGACCACTTAGCCACGGGGTGGTATCGGTTCAGAAAATCTTCAAGTCCACATGTTTTCTCCGCCTGCTCATAGAGCACCCTGGCCTTCTGCTGAGCCTGCGAAGGGGTTCGCACGGACGGGTCGTTCTTATGGAGGTCCTCTGCGATAGTGTCAATTATGGCGTTCTTAATCCGCCGCTGATCTGCAGCAGGGAGATTGTCCACATCGATGGTCCGGACAGTGGACGTCTCCGGATCGAGTACGTCGACCAGGAGCTTGTTTCCTGTAAACCGCACCCGGTCAATCCTAGTCCTGTAGTCGATCTTGCCGTCGGCAGCGCCCTGAAGATAGATAGCTACCCTGTTCATCTGCCGCGCTAGAAGCGTGTTGTCAACATTCTCAGGTGGATAAACCATCCACTTCCCTGACTGCCTGTCCCTCCATACTGTCACTTTACGTCCGTCGGGCATCTCGACCTCTCCAACGGTGGGCTCATATGTCGGGGGAGGGGACGGGGAGGCTACATACTCCCCTGCAGCGATGTCTGCGGCCATATGGGAATACCGCTTCGATATTGCCTCGAGCCTGGACGATATCCATTCCCGGCTCATCTGGAGGCCGTCGCTGGTTATCCCAAGCGGACTGGTGTTGTATTTGGCCTCCGCGACCATGAGCGAGCTAGGCTTCCCTTTTTTGAAGCGCATGTACAAGCCGTCGATGCCCCTTCTGTCCTGGGTGCCAATGTTTGGCTCAATATTTTTCCAGTCCTTCCCCACGAGAGCATCCATTACCCTCTCGCCGACTTCGCCCTTGAGATGTGTGTAGCGCCTGCTGGAGAGGGCATGGGACTCGAGCATGACTGAATCCATAGTGGCGGGCACCACGAGCCCGGTGCCAACCGAGAGGGATATCGCCGCCGCGTGGCGGTCGGCAGCCCAGAGGTCAGCCGGACCTACAAGTACAAGCGAGACCAAGACGAATATGACTATATCGCGCACCCGGCCCCCTCAGAAATTCATCAAGCTCTTTTTGGATGACACCGCGAAGTGCTTCGCAAGCTCTATCTTTTGCTCGTCTTTTAGCTCCCGGACAAACAGTTCGTAAACCTCGCTGTAGGCGCGACTGACCGTCGGAGAAAGGAGACGCGTGTCGATGTCGTCAATGTATCTTCGCAGCGCCGAGTTGATCCTATCGTTGTCTGAGCTTATCTTCCCGATGTACTGCTTTGTTTCCCCGTAAAGGTCAGATATTTCCTTTAATGCCCACCTATCATACCGGTTTTGCTGCTCACCCCCCCAATTTTTTAACAGAGCCCCGTTTTGGGTGATGAATTCTCTGGCCCGCCTGCCCACATCCGGGTCCGCAATTGCCACTAGGGTCGGCTGTGCTTCATTCAAGAATCCGGTTAATGCGTCTATGGCTTCCTGGCACTTGTAAGACGCGGATATACTCTCAAATTTCTTCACCTTCTGGTACAAGGCATCCACTTTGTCGAATTCTTTCTCAGACTTCTTCCTGATGATCACTTTGGAAACCCGGTCGAGCTCTGCGGACAGCTGGACAGAAACCGACTGGTCGAATCCAGTAAGGTCGTCCTGCAACGGAATAATTTGACGTAGAATCGATTCGGCAGCGGAAACGTAATATGCCGTGAAATCCGAACCAGGCTCTCCTTGTTCTGCCTTCTTAAGGAAATCCTTGGCGCGGTTGCAGACAGAATAGGTTTCCGAGAGTTTCCGGATATTCTGACGTTTCTCCTCTAGCCGGGAGAGCAGGTCCGCCACATGTCCGGTGTTGTTGAAAGTCCCAAGACCCGCAATCAAATCTCCCAACTCCCTCTCCTGCTGCTCAAGTGTGTCGGGAGCGGTCGGAACGGTTGTCTGCAGAAGAGCGTCGATCTTAGCCACCAAGGCCTCATCGATTGGCAGTGAGGGAGGACTTTCGCCTGACGCCCTGGGTACCTGCTCCAGCTGCTCCAACTTGGTCATGGCTTCCATTAAGGCGGGCATTTCAGGGGGGGTAACGTAAACAACCTGCATGTTCAGGAGGGTGATCATGTCCGTGATAAGGAAGGCTCCGGCGTTTTTCGAGCCACCATCTGCTCGTTGGCGTTCTTGCCACCTGACCACGGCATCCGTGTACCCGGAGATAATTTCAATCTTTTGAGAGGAATTGGCCAAGGCATTGCTGAAAAATAGCCCGGCATTGGCTAGGTCATCCTTCTCGAGGTATTTCTTCGCTTTTTCAAGCCCCCGCCTGCTTTGCTCCTGTCGCAACTCCCTAAGCGGCCCGCTCTCCGCTGCTGCGACCGTGCCAGAATGCAAACCAGCTATTTTCGCGATCAGAATGTCGGGGTTCCTGAACATGAAATAAAACAAGATCGCACTGGCGAGAGCGAAGCATATCACCCCCATGAAGAAACCCCAAAGGACTGCCTTGCGTTCGAAGCACAGTGCGCCGTTCCCTTTCAGACGTTCAGGCTGGCCGCCCATGAATACCCTCCCCGTCAATAATTACAAAATAAAATGAATGCCGTACCAACCTATATCACGACATAATGATACCAGGAACCCCCCTTCCATGATGCCCCCCTGCAAGTTGGTGAGAATGGATGAACAGCGCGTCGTTATCGGCGGAATGAGAAACTGAAGGAGAAGGCCACTGAGATTGTCTTCCACCCGAAAGTTAGAGGCCATCTCTTCGCACAAGACGCCGGACGATTTGAACGACTGCCAGGGGGAGGGATGTGGACTTCGTGTGGACAAAAGAAAAAGCGGCTTACGCTTGTCGCGTAAACCGCTGAATTTCTTGGCGTCCCCAAGGGGATTTGAACCCCTGTTAGCGGCGTGAGAGGCCATCAACATAATTTGCTGCTGACTACCTTCTTCTTCTCTAATATACTAATAGCGTGGCTTTCTCCGAGAAACCTTTGCGCTTGACTACGACCAGAAACTATCTATTTTGATCGCGAGTGTGGGGTATAGCGTGGGGTACTGAGTCACGGAGATCGTTGTCCGCACATGAAAAAACTAGGGTGAGGTGGGGTGCAGGCCATACCCCACCAAAAGGTGTTTCCATGCCAGCCCAAGAGCGCTTCAAGACCGACTACCCGGGCGTCTACTACTACAAGGGGAAATCCATCACGGACGGCCGCGCCGAGAAGATCTTCGTCATCAGGTATCGCCGAGATGGACGTCTTATCGAGGAGAAGGCTGGGCGACAGCACCAGGACGCCATGACCCCTGCCAAAGCTTCGAGGATCAGGGCGGAGCGTATTGAAGGGAGGGCACCGTCAAATCAGGCTCGCCGTGAAGCCGAAGAGGCCGAGCGCCTCGCGGCTCAAAATCGGTGGACGCTCTCCCGCCTCTGGGAGGAGTACCGGAGCCATCGGACTGCTACTCACGGTCTGAGCACAGACAGCTCCCGCTTCAACAAGTATCTCGCGCCCGCGTTCGGAGCGCGCATCCCGACGGAGATTCTGACCATGGATGTAGACCGCCTGCGCATACGGCTCCTGAAGACCAAGACTCCGCAAACGGTTAAGCACGTCATGGCGTTGCTGAAGCGAATAATCCACTTCGGTGTGGCCAAGGGGCTCTGCGATGCCCCCGACCCCAAACGGCTGAATATCAGCCTGCCGCATGTCAATAACGAGGTCACCGAGGACCTCGATCCCGATGAGTTGGCTCGCCTTATCGCCGCCATCGAGGCCGAACCCAATGCCCAGGCGGCCAACTTCATGAGGTTGGCGCTATACACGGGCATGAGGCGAGGCGAGCTATTCAAACTGCGCTGGGACGATGTCGATTTTCTGCGGGGGTTCATCTTCATCCGCAGCCCCAAGGGCGGCAAGGACCAGAAGATACCGCTGAACGAGATGGCCAGGCGAGTACTCGACGGTCATCCACGGATTCCGGACACGCCATACGTCTTCCCCGGCAAGAACGGCAAGCAGCGCACCACCATCCAGATCGCCAGCAACATCATCAAGAAAAGGGCCGGGCTGCCCGCCAGTTTCCGCCCGCTCCATGGCCTGCGCCACGTGTTCGCCTCCACGCTGGCGTCATCCGGGCAGGTGGACATGCTGACGCTGCAGAAACTCTTGACTCACAAGTCCGCCACGATGACAAAGAGGTATAGCCACTTGCGTGATGACGCTCTGAAACGGGCTTCCGAGGTGGCTGGGGATATCTTGGGGAGTATTGGCTCGCAAAAATCGGAATCAGCGTAGCGCAGTGCTAGCGAGCACCATCTGAGGTGGTAAATGGCGACGCGTCGAAAGATCGACTGGGGCTCTCTCACTGAAGAGCAGCAATGGGAAGCTGCAGAAGATGTCGGGCTGCAAGAGTATACTTTAGATTGCGTGGCGGACCTGATCAGTTCAGGTAAAAATGTGTCTCCGCGACTTATTGCGAAGAGCCTGCGTAACCTGGTTGAGGTAAACATACCGTGCGAAATCCTGGAGTATGCCGCAGACCTTCTTGAAGGAAAACGCCGCAGGGGCAAGCCAGTAAATACAATACATGGAACATTAAATGAAACGCGACACAGCTTTACGAGGGCAGACTTTGATGCGCTTGTAGAACAAGGGAAGACAGCTGATGAAGCACTTCGAATACTTGCCCTGGAGATGATAGAAGACAAGGACCCTTCGGAGGAAGAGATTGAGCGCACAGTCAACCGATTATCGACATGGGTCTACCCGCGCAAGCGCAAACCACGTGGTAAACATTATCGCGATTAAGGCTACCATGCAGTAACTCAAAAAATGCGCTCTACCATGGCTGACTCCCCGACTGCACTGAATCGCAGCTGGACAAACAAGGAGAGAAGCCATGAATCCACACATCCTCGACGAGCGCCAAGCAGCCCAGTTCCTGGGCATCAGCGTGCGCACCCTCCAAGCCCGTCGCCTCAAGTGTCAGCCGCCCCCGTTCGTCAAAATCGGCCGGTCCGTCCGCTATAGGCTGGCCGACCTCGAGCGCTTCATCGCCGAGAACCGCATCGATCCCCAGGCGGCGTAGGGGGGCGTATGCTGAACAACGAAAGCGCCCCGCCCAGGTTCGCGGCCAGGACGGGGGCGAAAACATGAATTCCGACAAGATTCAGATACCCACCGGGTTATGGTCAGTCAATAGCTGGGGGTACTTATGAGCGCCCCCTTCTCCATCACCGGTATCTCGGCTGTGATCCCTGGCTGCCTGAGCAAGTCCTTCCTGCTCGACGCCGAAGGCAATCTCGTCAAGAAACCTGGCGGGCAGCTTGTCGAGGGCCGCGCCCAGCATTTGCGAATCTCGAGCATGGCGAACTTCGCCAAGTTCCTCTCGAGCCTCAAAACCAATCAAGCGCTCTGTTACGGCGTGCCACGCGGCCTAGCCCCAAATGAGCAGGTCCAGCTCGTCACCAAGGACGCCGCTCAGGAAGGCAAGATCGCCCGATCCCGCGATTATTTCGACTGGCCTGTAGGACCGGGGATTCTGATGAACGATTACGATCCTCGTCCCGGCCAGTCAGCGCTAACCCGAGAAGCCCTGCGCCATGCTCTAATCGAGGTATGCCCGCCCCTTGCGAGTGCTCCCACGGTAATGACGGATAGCGCCAGTTCTTGGATTTCCAACACCGAGGTCGATGACGGTTGGCTCCGCGCCGAAGGTGGATTGCGCGCCTACATCCTCGTCGCGGACGCCAGGGACATCCCGCGCGCAGGCAAGGCGCTGTTCGACCGTCTGTGGCTGGCCGGTTGCGGGTACTGTATTGTGTCCAAGTCGGGGCTAATTCTAAATCGTACGATTATCGATGCCGCCGTGTTCCAGCCCGAGCGCTTGGACTTCGCCGCCGGGGCGCGCTGCGTCCCTCCGCTTGCGCAGGATCGCCCAGACCCGGAGGTTTTCAACAACGAAGCCACACCGCTCAACACTGTGGAGGCCATCCCAGACCTGACGTCTGCCGAGCAGGTCGAGCTCAAGGCACTCGTGGCTGCCGCCCGCGAGGAAGTGGCCGAGGAAGCGCGGTCGGCCAGGGGGAAATGGGCCGCCGAGCGCCTGGAGGAATACAAGGAGCGTCTGCGCGAGCGGGGTGACAAACTCGACGCTGAGGCCGAGGAGGCTTCTCTTAAGGCATTCCGGCGGGCTGTGGAGGAGCAGAAACTGCCAAGCTACTTCGAGTTGTCCTTGGAAAGCGGGGAGCGCGTCACCGTTGGCGACCTTCTTCGCGAGCCCGACCGCTACCACGCCCAACGCTGCCGGGACCCTCTAGAGCCGGACTACGGCAACGACAACCGAATCGGCTTCATCAACTTGCATTCCGGCGGACGGCCGCACATCTGGAGCCATGCGCATGGTGGGCAGTGGTTCGAACTACTGCCCCAAAAGGTCGTCTTGCAATTTCGGGAAGGCGACGGGCCGTTGCTTTTCCAGACAGCCGACACGGTGCTTGCTCGCGACGGCGACGTGTTTGAGGTGGCCGGGCGGCTGGCGCGCGTGGTGGGCAAGAATGGCGGGGCTGTGAAACACATCACGGCTCCTTGGCTGGCGCTCCGTTTGGAGGATCGCATCAGGTTCGAACGCTACTCCATGAGTCAGAAGGCCTGGGTACCGAAAGACTGTCCGCGAGATCTCCCAGGCAGGATCATCGACAGCCAGGGCGGGTGGAGCGTGAAACGCTTGAGCGGAATAATCAAAGCCCCCCTCCTGCGTGAAGACGGTTCGCTTCTCTCCGTCCCGGGTTGGGACAGAGCGACCGAGCTACTGCATTTCAGCGACGAGACGGTGACGCGCGGGCACGTCCCTCCGCTCCCTGGCAAGGACCAGGTCCGGGCAGCCTTGGCGACAGCGTGGGAGCCGTTCGCCCATTTCCCATTTAAGACGTCGTTGGACCGCGCCGTTGCGCTGGCGGCCATGATGACGGCTATACAGCGCCCGATGCTGCCCACTGCGCCGGGATTTGCTTTCGACGCACCCACGGCGGGGACCGGAAAAACCAAAGCTGCTCAAGCCATCGGGATGTTCGGCGGCAGCCTGCCTCATGTGTCCCCGTGGCCTGGGCAGAAGGAAGAACAGCGCAAGACTATCATGGCGCATCTGCTCTCCTTGCCGCAGAGCTTACTTCTGGACAACATGGATGGCCCTGTGGAGTCTGCTGACCTCTGCGCCCTCCTGACGAGTTCCAGCGGCTATCAGGACCGAGTGCTGGGCATATCTGAGAGGGTAACGGTTCCGTCCAGGGTGCTGATCCTGATGACCGGCAACAACATCCAACTTGTTGGTGACCTCTCACGCCGCGTCCTCAAAATCACCATGGACCACGGAGTCGAGCGGCCGGATGCCCTCACATTCCCATTCGACCCCGTGGCGCTCATGCGCGAGCAGTGGCGGGAGTACCGGGCCGCACTGCTCACGGTCTTGCGCGGATTCATCGAAGCAGGCGCTCCCAAGAACGGTAAGGGGTCCATGGGCAGCTTCGAGGCGTGGAATGACCTGGTGCGCCAGTGCGTGTGCTGGGTGTCCCACGAAGGGCTCGCCCCATTCGAACTGGCCGACCCCGCCGATGGCGTCAACGTCAACTACGCCCAGGACTCGGATACGGCGAAACTCCGCGCCCTGCTCCACGCATGGCGATCTCGCTTCGGCGACGCGCACATAGCAGTGAAGGACGCCATCGAGCACGTAGTTCATGGGTTCACCCCTGTCGGTGAAGATGGTGAATCGCAGGCCGACGCCCAGGCGATGCGTGAACTGCTCAGGGGTGTCTTGGATGAGATCGCGGGTGACGGACGCAGCGTCAACGCCCGCCGACTCGGGCACTGGATCAAGAAGCGCGTTGGGCGCATCGTTGATGGCCTTTGCTTCGAGCGCGGTACCGTCCGCGATGGTAACTCCCGCTGGTACGTAAAGAGCAGTGAACTTTGAGACCAGTGGGTTTAGTGCGTTTCAGTGGATTCCGTATAGTCCCCCCCTAGGAAAATAATTTCTTAGGGATGGGCTGCAGAGAATCCACTGAAACCCTACGAACCCACTAGACTGAGAACGACTTAACATATGCGGACGCGAGAAGGAACGTCGCTGATATCGCTCTATCGAGTTAATTGAATTTCAACATCGTACGATTTCCAACGCAGCCCAGCGGGCCATCTCGGATCCTATCAACGAATAGAACAACGTTCCCAAGAAATTTCGCATTACCAGAGAGGTAAACGTATGGGCGGTTTCGGTTCGGGAAGATCTGGGTGGAAGGGGAAGACCCGAGACTTTGTGCGCTTGGATATACTCCGCATCCAGAAGCTAGGTGCATTGCGCTCTGGTTACTCGGGCAGCCTCTCCTGGAGAGATGGCGGCAGCATGACGCTCTTCGTGAGCGCGGATTCTCTCCGCCTATCTTTCCGGGTGCGTGTTCGTGGTGGTGACTGGGAGGACGTCACCCAAACTATCCCAACGGAGTGGACCCCATGCCGCTTCGGCGGCAAGCGCCCGTGGTTCCGGTGCCCGCGCTGCGGCAGGCGCTGTTATGTCCTGTACGGAAATCAGCGATTCCTATGCCGCAAGTGCCAGGACCTTGCCTACGCCTCCCAGTGCGAGACGCTCCAGGACCGCATGTTCCGCAGGGCCAATAAGTTGCGCGGCCGGTTGGGCGCAGAACCCGGTGAGATCACTATCGAGAAGCCACCGCACATGTGGTGGAGGACTTATGACCGTCTGATGGGCGAGATGGGGAGGTTTCAGATGACCGCGATTGGGATCGGGATGAAGGGGTTGGGTTGGGCGCGGAGGTGGCCACGGCCCCCGTCAGTAGGTTGAACTGGCCCCACTACTTCTCATGCCTGTGGACATTTCACTTTTCATCCAGATGCGCATTCCGACCCTCTTGGTGCAACAGCGTCGGCAGACAGCTGTAAGGCGGACCGAAGCCTTTTGCGGCGCTGCTTTTTGCCTACAGGCACTTCATTTGTGCCATCCGCAACGAAAGGCAGCACATGCCGGTATTTGTAACAAAACGGGCCAACGGGCTTGACCTGTTATAAAGCTTCAAATAGAACTAACGCAACATCGACAACGGGCAAAGGCTGTTCGCCTAGAAACCCTGCGCATTGCGAGACCACAATGGACCACAGCGCCCAGAACATGCAGTCACCATTGTTCGATTGGCACATTGCAGAAGGTGTTCTGCATATCAAACAGACGAAACACGTCTTTGAAGTCACCAGCGACACAGATGCTCTGTTCAAGCTGTATGAGCATCTGAAATCCATATCCACAAACAGAAACATTCATGCGCTGATTTACTATTCGCACGCCAACGACAGCACTTTTTCGGCTTCTTGGAAGTCAATGGCCCTTGCCTTGCCCATGACTACCGCAAACAAAAGGGCTGAGCGTTATTTCAATGCAATAAACAACTTCATAACTTTCTTGTCCACGCTGAAAATCCCGACGGTTCACATCGCCAGCGGCCTCAACTCCTTGCTTAGCCTAAATATAAGTCTTTCCTTTGACTACCGCATCGCCATGGAGCGGACCATGTTCGAGAATCCGAACGCCGCCCTGGGAGTGATCACCAAGGGCAGCGGCTATTATCTTCCGAAAATACTAGGCGAAATGAAGGCCATAGAGATTCTCGGCTGGCGGCAGTTTTCTGCTGAGGAGGCACTGTCTCTTGGATTGATTGATAAAATCATCAAGCAGGATGACGTCGAGCAGGAACTATCATTCCTGACGACGCAGGAGTTTACAGAAAACCGTCCTTACATCCTATCTTTGCGGAAGCTGTACAAATGCAACCTGAAAGATCTTGAGCAATCTTTAGCGCATGAGGACGAACTGATCCGGGCGCGACTGATCTCGCCTTCTTTCGAACGTCTGTTCGAGCACCACTGTGTGACGATCCTGGGTGTTACGCCTGAACAGATAAGAAGCGCACACCACGCACAGGAATAGCATTGGCCGTGGCGTCTGTCGGATACACGTGCGTCGAAGGCATTTATTGTTCGGAATCTATTGAGTGACTGGCACGCAGCATGTTCAGCAGGAGAAACATCGTGAGACATCTATTGTTGCCGTTCGTTGCAGTCTTTTTGTTGTTCAACAGCGCTGTCGTCCACTCACAAACGACCAAGCCCTCCGATGCCCCGCCCCCTCCAGACGTCGAGGTGGTGGCAGTCACCCAGAAAGACGTCCCCATTTACGGCGAATGGGTGGCCTCGCTGGACGGCCTGATAAACGCGTCCATTCGCGCCCAGGTCCAGGGCTATCTGGTCAAGCAGAACTACAAGGAAGGGGATTTCGTCGCCAAGGGCACCACGCTCTTCGAAATCGACCCGCGCCCCTTCGAGGCCACTGTGAGCGAGGCCAAGGCCGTTCTGGCCAAATACGAAGCTGTGCTCAGAACCCACCAGGCAACGCTGAAAAGGATCCTGCCGCTCGCCGCAGCCAAAGCCCTCAGCCAGAAGGACAAGGACGACGCGACAGGCGCGGTGCAGGCTGCGGAAGCGCAGGTGCTGGCCGCCAAGGCATCCCTCCAGCGGGCCCAACTGGACCTTGATTTCTGCAAGATTGCCTCGCCCATCGACGGCATCGCGGGCATCTCCCAGGTTCAGATCGGCGACCTCGTGGGCACGCAGCAGAACAGCGTCCTGACCACAGTCTCCACGGTGAACCCCATCAAGGCGTACATTTCCATCAGCGAGGCCGAATACCTCGGCGCGGCCCAGAAAAAGGGATCGACACAGGTCGCCCCGCCTCAGATTCCTCTAGAGTTGATCCTGGCCGACGGGACCACATGGAAGGAGAAGGGGCGAGTTTCTTTCGCCGATCGCCATGTGGACCCCAGCACGGGTACTTTGAAGGTGGCCGCCTTGTTCCCTAATCCGGACAACTTCCTGCGCCCCGGACAGTTCGCCAAGGTCCGCGCGCTCACCCAGACCCAGTCAGGCGCCCTGCTTGTGCCTCAGCGCGCCGTCAGCGAACTTCAGGGCAAATACCAGGTCGCCGTGGTTGACCAGAACAACGTCGTCCACATCAAACAGGTGAAAGTGGGAGAACGTGTCGACCAGATGTGGATGGTGCTGCAGGGGCTCAAGCCTGGCGATCTTGTGGTCTCCGAAGGCTTGACCAAGATTCGCGACGGGATAGTGGTCAACCCGAAAGTCAAGAAGTAGCCGTGCCCGGCGTGTATTGATCACGATTCTTCGAACTGCATTCTTGCTGCCGCAAGGAAGAGGGTAGGCTGCTCATGGCAAAATTCTTCATTAACAGGCCGATAGTCGCCATCGTTATTTCGGTGTTCATCGTGATCATCGGCACTGTCGCGATACTTGGACTTCCGATCGCACAGTATCCGAACATCGTACCGCCGGAAATTTTCATTAACACCACGTATGTCGGGGCTGACTCGCAAACCGTCGAGCAGTCCGTTGCCACGCCGATCGAACAGGAGATGAGCGGCGTGGACAACATGAACTACATGTATTCGCTCAACGCCAACAACGGCGAGCTGAAGCTGTACGTGAATTTCGACGTCAGCACGGACCCGAACATTGACCAGGTCCTGGCGCAAATGCGCAAGAGCCAGAGCGATTCCAAACTGCCATCGGACGTGCGGGACTACGGCGTCACCGTGAAGAAATCCACCTCCTCGCCGCTGATGCTGGTGTCCCTCGTCTCACCGAACGAGACCCACGACGCCACCTTCCTGGCCAACTACGCCTACATCAACCTTAACGACCAGCTCACACGTGTGCCCGGTATCGCCAGCGTCACCGTCTTCGGGGCGGGCCAGTACGCCATGCGCCTCTGGGTGCGGCCGGACATCCTCGCCAAACTGGGCATCACGGTCCCGGAAATCGTGAACGCGGTGAAGAAGCAGAACACCGTCAACCCCGCCGGACAGATCGGCGCCGAGCCGGCCCCGCCCGGGCAGGAATACACCTACGCCATCCGCGCGCAGGGGCGGCTCGAGACCCCGGATGAGTTCGCGGACATCGTGGTGCGGGCGAATCCCGACGGTTCTATTGTCCGCCTGAGCGATGTCGCCCGGATCGAGCTCGACTCGCAGACGTACTCAATGACCGGCCGCCTGAACGGCAAGCCCTCCGCGGTCCTCGCCCTATACCAACTCCCGGGGTCAAACGCCATCGCGGCCGTGGACGGTGTGAAGAAACTCATGGAAGAGGTGAAACGCACGTCCTTCCCCCAGGATCTGGACTATGTCGTGTCCCTCGACACGACGCAGTCCGTGCGCGAAGGCATCAAGGAGATCCTGCACACCCTGGGCGAAGCCCTGGTGCTGGTGATCATCGTCGTGTTCATATTCCTCCAGGGCTGGCGGGCGACCCTCATTCCGGCTCTGGCCGTGCCGGTGTCGCTGATCGGCACGTTCGCCTTTTTCCCGGTCATCGGCTTTTCCATTAACACCATCGCGCTCATGGGCCTGGTGCTAGCCATCGGCCTGGTGGTGGACGACGCCATCGTTGTCGTCGAGGCCGTCGAACACCACCTCGAACACGGGCTGTCCCCCAAGGAGGCGACGCTGAAGGCCATGGAGGAAGTCTCCGGCCCGGTTGTCGCCATCGCCCTGGTTCTTTCGGCGGTGTTTCTCCCAACGATCTTCATCCCGGGCATCACGGGCCGCCTTTATCAGCAATTCGCCATCACCATAGCCATTTCGGTTCTGATCTCCGCCTTCACCGCGCTCACGCTGAGCCCCGCGCTCTCCGTGCTGATCCTGCGGAAGAAGAAGGAGGCGCGCGGGCCCCTTGGCGCGTTCTACCGCGGGTTCAACAACCTCTTCGGCAAAGCCACCAACGGGTACGTCAACCTGTGCGGCTGGTTCATCCGCAAGGCGCTCATCAGCATCGCCCTATTGGTGGCCATGACCCTCGGAACGGGCATGCTCGCCAAGATCGTTCCGGGCGGCTTCCTCCCAGAGGAGGACCAGGGTTACTTCTACGCGGGCGTGCAACTCCCTGACGCGGCGTCGCTGCAACGCACCAGCCTGGCCTGCAAGGACATCGAGAGCATCATCATGTCCTCCCCCGGCGTGGAGTTCTGCACCACGGTCGCGGGCTACAGCATGCTTTCCGGCATCACCAACACATACAGTGGCTTCTTCTTCGTCACGCTCAAGCCCTGGCACGAGCGCAAGAAACCAGAGGAACAGTACACGGCCATCATGGCCAACCTGAACCAGCGGCTGCGCCAACTGCCCCAGGGCACGGCCTTCGCCTTTTCGCCCCCTGCGATACCGGGCATCGGCACCTCCGGCGGCGTGACCTTCATCCTGGAGGACCGCGCCGGCAAGGACATCCCCTTCCTCTGGGAAAACGTGCAGAAATTCCTCGCCGAAGCGGCAAAGCGGCCGGAAATCGGGCGCATATCGACCACATTCCTGCCCACTGTCCCCCAGGTCTTCGTCGACGTCGACCGGGACAAAGTTCTGAAGCAAGGCGTGGACCTGGCCCAGGTCTACTCCACGCTCCAGGCGTTCATGGGCGGCTATTTCATCAACTACTTCAACAGATTCGGCCGACAGTGGCAGGTCTACCTCCAGGCCGAGGGGGAGTTCAGGACAGAGGCGGACCAGCTGGGGCAGTTCTACGTCCGCAACGCCGCCGGGCAACCCGTCCCGCTTTCGACCCTGACCCGCATTGAAAACCGCATGGGCCCCGAGTTCACCATGCGCTACAACCTGTACCGCTCAGCCCAAATCAACGCCACGCCAAAGCCGGGATACAGTTCCACACAGGCCATGAAGGCGCTCGAGGAGGTGTTCCGGCAAACCATGCCGCGCGAGATGGGCTACGACTACATGGGCATGTCCTACCAAGAGAAGAAGGCCCAGGAGGGCGTGCCGGTGAGCGTGGTCTTCGCGCTGTCGCTGCTCTTCGTCTTTCTCATCCTGGCCGCGCAGTACGAGAGCTGGAGCCTGCCCTTCAGCGTGCTGCTGGGTACGCCGGTGGCCATCTTCGGCGCTTTTGCCGGCATCTTCGTACGATCACTGGAGTTCAACATCTACGCGGAGATCGGCCTGATCATGCTCATCGGGCTGGCGGCGAAGAACGCGATCCTGATCGTCGAGTTCGCCAAGGTCGAATACGAAAAGGGCAAGGGGCTGGTCGAGGCTGCACTGGAGGGGGCCAAGCTGCGCCTCCGGCCGATCCTGATGACCAGCTTTGCCTTCATCCTGGGCTGCGTGCCGCTGGCCCTGGCCACAGGGTCGGGAGCCGTCTCCCGCAAGGTGATGGGCACGGGCGTGATCGGCGGCATGCTGGCCGCGACCGTGATCGCCATCTTCCTGATTCCGGTCACCTTCTACCTCGTGGAGAAGATGAGCCACAAAGGCAAGCACGATGCCGCGAACGTCCCTCCAGATGATGCTTCAGGCGCAACGCATGAGGACAAGGAGAACAAACATGCCTAGTGTTCTGCCCAGCGGGCGTCCATGCTTCATGCAAACAGGGGCCCGTTGTTTCCGCCCTGGGGGTTCTCCGGACAGCGCCAGCAGTGTCCTGGCGTCCATGTGCGCAATGGCGGTCTTCCTGCTGATCACCATGACCGGCTGTTCGGTGGGCCCGGATTACAAGCGCCCCCACGTCACATCTCCAGATCAATTCCGATACGAGCTCAAGGGCAACGACGAAGTGGCGAACACCGCGTGGTGGAAGCAGTTCGGCGACCCCGTTCTTGAAGACCTGATCGGCACTGCGCTGCGGGAAAACAAGGACCTGCTGATAGCATCCGCCAGGATCGAGGAATTCGTGGGCCGCTACGTCACCGTCCGGGGTGACTTCTTCCCGAACACGAGCGGGGGATTCACCCCGGCCAAGACACAGCTGCCGGGGGCGACCACGGCATCGACCAGTTACACGGCCGTGCTGAACGGAAGCTGGGAGATAGACTTCTGGGGACGCGTACGCCGGCAGGCCGAGGCCGCGAGGGCCGAACTGCTGGGCACCGAAGAGGCCCGCAGGGCCGTGATCCTCACCCTGGTTGGGTCCGTGGTCAGGACTTACCTGGACATCCTCGTCCTCGACAAGCAACTCGATATCGCCAACAAAACCGCGGCCAGCCGTAAGAAGTCCCTCGATATCTTCCGGTTGCGCCTCAAACACGGGTTCGTGTCCGAGGTTGTGGTCAGCCAGAGCGACGCGGAATACCGCGAGACCCTGGCGCGCATACCTGAGATCGAAAAGGCGATCGCACAGACGGAAAACGCCCTCAGCATCCTCATCGGCAGAAATCCCGGCAAGATACTGCGGGACCGCGGACTCGACGCCCTGCGCCATCCGGATATCCCGCAGGGGCTGCCGTCGGAGCTTCTTGAACGGCGCCCCGACATCCGCCTTGCAGAGCAGAAGCTCATAGCGGCCAACGCCCAGATCGGCGTTGCGAAATCGCTCTACTTCCCCACGATCTCCCTCACCGGATTGCTTGGCGCGACAAGCCCCGAACTGAGTGACCTCTTCACCCCGGGCACGGGGTTCGCTCGGCTAGCAGGCTCGATCACGATGCCCCTGCTCAATTTCGGCCGCATCAAGGGCACCGTGAAAGCCAGCGAGGCAGTCCAGCAGCAGGCAATGTACGCCTACTTCCAGACCGTGCAGGGCGCATTCCGCGATGTGGACGACGCCCTGGTGGACCACGTCAAATCCCAGGAGCAACGCGTGGCCCTTGCGCAACAGGTGGACGCCCTGGCGAACGCCGCGAAACTCTCCCTTATGCGTTACGACGAAGGGTATGCGAGCTACATCGAGGTGTTGGACGCCGAAAGAAGCCTGTTCAACGCCCAACTCACGCTCGCCAATGTTGATGGGAACATCTTCCGGTCCCAGGTCAACCTCTTCAAGTCGCTGGGCGGGGGATGGGTGGCGGTGGCGGAGTCCGAATCTCCCCGGGCTCCGGTCGACCCGCCGGGAAGAATCGTGCCGCTGCCGTAACGGGCTGCGCCGGTGCGCATCCGCGCCGTGGAATTCATGTCGCCGGGGTGCGCACCAGATTACGATGTTCCGTGTATGGCCTTCGCGTACTTTGGAGATCTAACCCTTCAGAAAGTATGCTCCTTCAGGCTTTTCCGTGGATAACTGACCGGCTAAGGTGCTCCCCGGAGGGCACCCATGAAGGGCACGGACCTGTATTCGCGGATTCTCGGCTTGGCCGAGCCATGGTTTGTCAAGGCTGTTGAACTGGACACGGTCGAAGGCCGGGTGGACATCCGAGTTGAGCACAGCCCTGGAGTCCGGTGGGCGTGCCCGATTTGCGGACGGGATCTGACTTGCCGGGATCATGCCGAGCCTCGGACATGGCGTCATCTGGACACGTGCCAGTTCATGACGTTCCTGAGCGCACGGATTCCGCGAGGGGACTGCCCTGAGCACGGCGTGGTGCAGGTCAAAGTGCCATGGGCTGAGAGCAAAGGCCGCTTCACCTTGCTTATGGAACGGTTGGTCATCGACATGTTGACCGAGTGCGCCACCGTCACGGGAGCCCGGCGCATCCTGCGCATTACCTGGGACGAAGCCTGGGGCGTCATGGAGAGGGCGGTGCGCAGAGGCCGGGAACGCAAACAATCGAACCCCTCGCGGTATCTTGGCGTTGACGAGAAGGCATTCCGCAAGGGGCACGACTACGTGACCGTGGTTTGCGATTTGATCGGCAGCACGTGTGGAGTATGTGGCCGACGAGCGTAAAACCGAGAGCCTTGAGGGATACTACCTTCAGTTCACCAAGGATCAGCTGGAGCGGATCAAGGCTGTGGCCATGGACATGTGGGAGCCCTATTTCAAGGCCACGCTCAAGCATGTGCCGGGTGCGGCTGGGAAGATCGTCCACGACCGATTCCACGTCATAAAGCACGTGGGTGAGGCGGTGGATCGGGTACGCAAACAGGAGCACCGCGAACTCACGGGGCAGGATGACCACCGGCTCAAGGGCACGAAATACCTCTGGCTCTACCGGAAGGCGAATCTGCCGGACAAGCACCGGCCAGCCCTTGAGGCCTTGAAAGCGGCGAACCTCAAGGTGGCCAAGGCCTGGGCCATGAAGGAAAGCCTGAATGACGTCTGGAAGTACCTGAGCACCGGCTGGGCCAGGCGGTTTGTGAAACGATGGCTGACATGGGTAAACAAGTCAGGCTTGGCCCCGATGCAAAAGGTGGGCGGCCTAATCCAGAGACAACTGGAGAACATTCTGACCTTCTGTCGCCACCGGATCACAAACGGCGTGGCTGAAGGGCTAAACAGCAAGATCATGGCCATCAATCAAGCGCAAGGCCTGCGGCTACAGGAACCGGGATCCTTTCAAGACCGCCATCTACTTCTTCTGCGGCGGTTTGGACCTCTACCCGGTCAGCTCGTGACAGGGGCTACCCACAGGAAACCCGGAAGGACCTGATGAAGGATGGTCGGACGCACCTAGCGTACAAACCGGAGCATGCGGTGGACCTGGACACCGGAGCGGTCGTGGCGGTCGAAGTCCACGAAGCGGACAACGGCGACACTTCGACGCTCTCGAAGACGTTGGAATCAGCCCTGGAAAGCCTGGGCCGAGTCACTCCCGCGCCGCCGTGCCCGGATGACCCGGCGGACTTGGTCACGGACAAGGGCTACTTCTCGCGTGAAATCCTCAAAGACCTGGACGAAGGGCCGTGGCGGGCCAGGATCGCCGAACCCAAACGCAAGGGTCTGAACTCCTGGCATGGCGATCATGAGGCCCGACGTGCCGTGTACAACAACCGCGTCCGGATATCGTCTGGGATTGGCAAGTTGAGGTGGTCCCGGTAGGTTGGACAGGGTGTCCGGTCTAAATGGGGGCTAATCCACAACCCGCGTTTACCGCCAATTTCGATCAGGCTTGTGGGGTATAGCGTGGGGTAAAAGAATAGGGACTTACGGTTGTTCTTCCGTAAGTCCCTGTTTTTCCGTGGCGTCCCCAAGGGGATTTGAACCCCTGTTAGCGGCGTGAGAGGCCGCCGTCCTAGGCCACTAGACGATGGGGACGCGATATGGTGGGCCGTGCAGGATTCGAACCTGCGGCTCTCTGCTTAAAAGGCAGGTACTCTACCGACTGAGTTAACGGCCCGTCCGCCCAAGCGGAGACACCGTTTATCCGCACGGCCTCGCGCTGTCAAGGAAAAGTCCTCTACGTCTTCAACGTTCTCTCGTCAACAAAAATTTGAAATGTCGCCCGGGTTTATGCCCCACCCCCACCGCGCCCTTGCCGAAGTAGAGCACCCAGGCCCAAGCCGGATCATAGCCACTGGAGGTGGAGGACCACACGCCGTCCAGCTCCTGGCCGAACGGGTGCCCCGGCGCGAGCGCGGGCCAGGCCCGTGAGGCGTCCACAAGGCTCTCCAGCTCCCAGATCGTGGGCAACCGCCAGCCTGGGGTGTTTCCGGCGGACTCCAGGGCCTCGGCCCAGGTGGCTTCCCCTCTCTGCGGCTGCTCCGCGCCCAGCCAGGCCAACCCGGTCAGGTGGTCCAGAACGCCCTCCTCCGCCTGCTCGAAGCGCGGCTCGGGCCAGGGGCGCCCCGCCAGCGCGGCCAGCCCCGGCGTCTCGGGCGGGAGCCAGCTCATCCCTCGCACGGGCAGGACCATATGCCGTGCATCCCCGGGACCGGGGAACATGCGCCCGCCCTCAAGGTGTACGCGCCAGAAGTGCCCCGGCGCGCTGGCTGCCGGGGTGGAGGTCCAATGCCAGTGCTGGAAGATGTTCACGAAGGGATGCCCCCGCGGCAGGGCCGGGCGGGCGTGGGCCAGGCTGACCAGGGCCAGCAGCTCGCGCCGCGCGGGCAGCCGCCAGTCGGCGTGGCCCAGCCAGGACTGCGCGTTGCGCTCCGCGACCCAGGCCCGGGCCTCCTCAAGGGTCATGGGCCATGGCGCGGCCGAGGCGTCGCGGGGCCAGGTCAGCCCGGTGAGCCGGTCGAGCACGAGCCTGTCCAGCCCAGTCTGGCTCTGGGCAATCTCGCTCTGGGCGAGATGATCCCGGGCGGCGAGGGAGCCCCCCACGCTCTCGAAGCGCGGCGCGGGCCAGGGGCGGCCCGGCCTGAACGCGCCGTCCTGCCCCGTGCCCGCGCATGGGACCGCCCTTCCGGCGGAGTCGAAGCAATCCTCCTGGCCGGACCAGGGGTAGACGGGCGGTTCGCCGGCCGTGGCGGCCATGCCTTCAGCGCCCCGGATTCATGCGGCTTCGCGCAAGGTTCATGGCCTTTCCCCCGGGCCGTCCACGCGGGCCTAGACCTCGGCCAGCTGTTCGCGGATCAGGCTGGTGAGCAGGTGCACCAGCATCATGTGCACGTCCTCGATGAACTGGTAGTTGCCCGAGGGCACGATGAAGCACTCCTCGGCCACGTCCTTGAGTTTGCCGCCCGAGAAGCCCGTGAGGCCGATGGTGTGCGCGCCCCGCTCGCGGGCCAGCTCCATGGCCTTGATCACGTTGGGGCTCATGCCGCCGCCCGAGATGCCGATGACAACGTCGCCCTCGTTGAGCAGGTTGCGCAGCTGGCCGGAGAAGATGTCCTCGAAGCCCACGTCGTTGCCCCAGGCCGTCATCAGGGGGATGTTGTCCGTGAGGGGGATGGCCCGGAAGCCGCGCCGCCCGTTCACGGCCACGGTCTTGGCCAGGTCGGAGCAGAAGTGCGAGGCCGTGGCCGCCGAACCGCCGTTGCCCATGATGAAGATCTGCTTGTCCGCCATGTAGGCCGCGTGCAGGGTGTCGGCCATGCGCCCGATCTGGGCCTTGTCCAGCCGGTTGACCACGGCGCGCATGCCCAGGAGGTAGCCCTCCGGCGTGATGGTGGACTTGAAGCGCCCGGCCTGGTCCAGGGTGATCTGGGAGCCGCCGTACTCGAAGTCGAAGGCCAGCTCCTGCAGGCCAAGGGCGGTCAACTCCTCGCTGACGGCGGGCTGGTTCCCGGGCTCGCAGAACACCAGCAGGAAGCCGCCGCCGCCCGCGCCGGTGATCTTGCCGCCCAGGGCCCCGTTGCGCATGGCCGTGTCGTAGTAGAGGTCGATGTCCGGGTTGGAGACGGACTTGGCGAAACGCTTCTTGTGCTGCCAGGACTCGTGCAGCAGCGTGCCGATCTCGCGGATGTCGCCGCCCTCCAGGATCTCGCGCATGCGGTAGGCCGTGCGCTTGACCTGGTGCAGGGCCTCCAGCACGGACTGGTCGCGCTCCTGGGTGGCCTGGCGCTGCCCCTCCAGGATGCGGGCCGAGTCGCGCGAGGAGCCGGTGTGGAAGAGCATCAGGTGGCGGCGCAGCTCCTGCTGGCGGGAGCGGCTGACTTCGATGGGCTCCACGCGGGTGCCGGAGGTGTCGAAAGTCAGGAAGTTCAGGCCGCCGTGGGCCGAGGCGTACTGGTCCTGCATGCCGATGGGGCGGCCCAGCACGGTGAGCTCGATGTGCGTGGCCAGCTCGCCCACCTTGGCCTTGTCCAGCTCCTGCCCGGCGTAGGCTCCCACGCAGCGCACCAGGCTGGTGGCCACCGCGCCCGAGAGGCCCAGGCCCGAGCCCGGCGGGATGTCGGACTTGAGCGAGAGCATCACCCCGCCCTTGATACCGAAGTGGCGCAGCACCGCCTTGGGGATGCGCAGGGCGTCCTTGAGGTTGGCCTTGTCCAGGTCGGCGATGCGCTGGTGCAGCTGGTAGTCGGAGGAGGAAATCTCCACGCCCGGGCCGGGGATCTCCTCCAGCACGGAATAGAAATACTTGTCGATGGTCACGGAGAGCACGGCCCCGCCGTGGGCCTCGTAATAGGCGGGCAGGTCCGTGCCACCGCCTCCGAAGCTCAGGCGCACCGGAGACTTGGCGATGATCATTCTTCTACACCTCTTCGCATGTGGAAAACCGTGGCGGCCCCGGCCAGGCGGTAGCCGTTCTTCTCGTAGAACAGGCAGGCGGTCAGGTTCTCGGCCTCGGTGGTCACGTCGATGCGCTTGAAGCCCTGACCCGCTGCCCAGCCCGCCAGGCGGCCCAGCAGCAGGGAGCCGCGCCCCCTGGCCTTGGGCAGCACTGAGACCAGGTCGATGGCCACGGCCTCGCCGCGCCTGCGGAAGCTGACGAAGCCGCCGGATTCCATGAATTTGAGCACCTCGGCGGAGCGCATGGTGTTGGCGATCCACTTGCGCTGATGGCGCACGCGCTCCTCGAAGGTGACATGGGGGTCCAGCCCGAAGCGGCTGAAAGGAAAGTTGGCGGCGTGGGCGTCCAGTTCGTCGTCGGGCAGCTCCGCAGCGCCCATGGGCTCGCCCGAGGCCACGGCGGCCACGCCGGTCAGGTCGCGCGAGAAGGTCACCTGCGCGCAGACCTTGATGAACCCGAGGCGCATGAGCGCCTTGGCGCCCTCGATGTCGGAGGAGGGCAGCTTGGCGTCGGCCAGGAAGGGTTTCCCGCCTTCACGCAGGCGGGCCAGCTGGCGGGCCAGGGCGGGATAGTCCTGCCGGACCACACGGTAGTAGTCCTGCCGGAAGGCCTCGCTGTCGAACTCCTGCAGGGCCAGGCAGACGGGCGCGGGGTCGGGCGCGTGGGCCAGCAGGGCGTTGGCCCGGGCCAGCTTCTCGGGGGAGCCGATGTCGATGAGCGGGGCCTCGATGGCGAAGCCGTACAGGGGCGCTCCGGCAGCAAGCATGGCCGGGAACACGTCGTGACCGAAGTCGCTGAACCCGGAGGCGGGGACGAAGCCCAGCACTTCCGGCTCGCAGATGTACACCCCGGCGTTGGCCAGGTCCGTGAAGGCCACGGGGGGCTTCTCCACGAAGCGGCTGATGCGCCCGGTGGCGTCCATGTCCACAAGGCCGCACTGGGTGGGGTTGTCCACCCGGTAGAGGCCCACGGTGGCCATGCCGCGCGAGCGCTGGTGGAAGGCCTTCATGGCGGTGATGTCGAAATCGGAGAGCACGTCCCCGTACCAGACCAGGAACGGGTCGCGCAGGTGGGCGCGGAAGGCGTTCAAGGCACCGGCGGTGCCCAGCAGCTCGGGCTCTTCGCTGTAGACCATCTGCACGCCCAGGGCCGCGCCGTCGCCGAAGGCCTCGCGCACCACGTGGGAGAGGTGGTGCAGGTTCACGCAGACCCGCGTGAAGCCGTGGGCGGCCAGGTGGCGCACGGTGCGCTCCAGCAGGGGCACCCCCGCCACCGGGACCATGGGCTTGGGGCAGGTGTCGGTCAGGGGCCGCAGCCTGGTGCCCAGGCCCGCACTCAGGACGACCGCGGTCTTCACGCCCGGATCTCCGGGTGGCCCTCCGCCATGCCGGCGTCGGGCTGGGGCGGCCGGGTGCCGGGCAGGGTGGTCTCCACCTGGATGAACGCGGCGCGGTCGTTGACGTTCATCTCCTTGTACTGGGGGCACTTGGCGCAGGTGGACATGGCGTCGGGGGTGTTGATGGTGGCCCGCACCCGCTGGAACTTCTCGTTGTTCCAGATGTCCTCGACTGATTCGGTGTTGAGGTCGCCCATGATGTCCTTGGAGAGCATGCACAGCCGCACCTTGCCGTCGGACTGCACGAAGATCTCCTCCCAGGGGCGGGGGCACTTCTTGTGCAGGGAGTCCATGGTCTCCAGCACGGGCTTGCCGGAGAGGTCGAAGCGGTCGGGGATGGTCAGCTTGATGCCGTGGGCCTTGGCGCGGCGCTCGGCCTCGTCCAGCACGGAGTTGGTGAGCTCCTTATGGTCGAAGAGGATCTCGTCGACCATCTCCTGGCCGTAGGCGATCATGTGCACCATCTTGGCCTCGTCCATGCCCAGATTGGCGGCCAGATCGACGAAATCGGGGAACTCCTCCACGTTGGAGCGCATGCCCACGAAGACCATGCGCAGGTAGGGGTGCTTCACGCCGAGCTTGCGCTTGCTGGCCACCACCTTGGCGATGTTGGCGATGACGGTGTCGAAGTCCGCGCCGCGGCGGATGCGGTTGTAGGTGGCGGCCTTGGCCCCGTCCACGGAGAAGTTCAGGTAGGCCAGGCCGCCCGCCAGGAAGCGGTCGATCATCTCCTGCTTGAGGAGCATGGCGTTGGTGAGCACGAAGATGTCCGGCCCGCGCTGGGCCAGCTTGTCGAAGTAGCTGCCCAGGTGCTTGTTCATCAGGGGCTCGCCCCAGCCGAACAGCGAGGCGTCGTGCACGGTGTCCCAGTAGGGCTCGGTATTGTCGAAGACCTCGGGCTGCAGGTCGCGGCCCACGAAGTCCCGGTGGGACTGGCCACACATGGCGCAGCGCAGGTTGCAGCGGTTGGTGGTCTCGAAGACGAGGCGCTGCGGCTTGGAGGCCAGTATCGTGCGCTCCTGGGCGAGTTCGAGGTCGTTTAACGCCTTGTTGTCTATGGCGGATTGGCTCGGCATGGAAGATCCCTCCTGGCGGGAGGGGGATAGAAGCATCTTTTGCCCCTCAAGGCAAGACCGGGGAGCCCCGGCGTCCCCGGCGCTCCCCGGCCCGTGCGGGCCTGCTAGTAGATGGGGTCGCCGGGCATCTCCGGCGTGTCCTCGGTGAGCTCCTCGCCCAGGCCCTCGGCGCCCTCCACGGGAGCGGGCTGTTCGGGGGCCGCCGGAGCGGGCATGGAGACGATCCTGGCGCTGGGGGCGTAGGGCCGCTCCGGCGCGGGCAGGTTGAACTCCACCACGCCGTCGGAGTTGTCGCGCAGCTTGTCCGAGAGGTAGTAGCCGAACTTGGCCACGAACACCAAGAGGCCGTGCTCGCGGGCGAAATTCATGGCCGGGATCATGTCCGCGTCGCCGGTGAGCAGCACGATCTTCTCCACCATTCGGCTGGCCGCTATCCAGGCGATGTCCAGGCCCATGAGCATGTCCACCTCCTTCTGCACCAGGTTGATGGACACGTCCTGGGGCTGAAGCGGGCGGTTGTGGCTCAGGGACTCCATGATCACGCGCATGTTCTTCTTGTTGAGCTTCCAGCCCTGCATGGCGAGCGAGCCGAGGCGCAGGGCCATGCGCGGCATGCGCCAGAGCTGGTCGAGGTAGTCGTTCTTGATGCGATACTGTTCGGTGGCGCTGAACTCGATCTCCCTCTGGGAGATGGGGTGCACCGCCTTGCCGCCGTAGGGCGGCGAATCATAGTAGTATGCCCTGAAAAACCTGTCCGACTCGAACTCTTTGTCCTGCATGATGAGGTCGCAAGCCATCTTGACCGATTCCGCGCTGGGCGGTTGGCCCAGGCGGGCCTCCAAATGCTTCATCCAGAAAAAGCTTCCATCGATGAGTATCGCCACGTTCATTTGTCAATCTCCATCAAAGGTATTGGGAATTACTGTTTAGTACCTCAGCCGCCCCCCGTCAAAGGGGACGGAGGAAAAATCATCCTGACGCTCACTTTTTTCCCATATAGCCCCATGTGGGCTGCGAGAATCACGAAATCGGGTATGGTGGGGGTTCCCTGGCAGGGAGAATCAATGACCATCGCAGACCTGATCGACAACACACGGCTTGAACTGGGCGACGAGCTCAAAACCCGCTGGAGCGACGCGCAGCTCCTGCGCGTGGTGGGCAAGGCCTACCGCAGGCTCTCGCATGTGCTCTACCGCAACGACATCGAGCTGGGGCGCTGCCTGTACCGCTTCACCACGGAGCCCGGGCGCGACGACTACCCCCTCCCGGCGGACTTCATGGCCGACTACGGCCTCTACCGCGAGGACACCGCCACCCGCCTGACCAAGCAGAGCGACGACTCCTGGCAGCAGCAGGGCACGCCCGCCGAGTGCTCCACCTGGCTCATCCGGGGCGAGACGCTCCTGGTGGGCGGCGCGCCCACGGGCTCGATCCCGCTGGTGCTGATCTACTGGCCGCTCTTCGACACCGCCACCCTGGACATGGACTCCCCCACGCCCTTCGGCGGCAAGCTCGACGACCTGGTCAGCGAGTACGCGGCCCTGCGCCTGAAGAACATCGACGAGATGGACATCGGCGCGGACACCCAGCTCCTGGCCGACCTGGAGAACAACCTGCTGAACACCTACTCCGCCATCTCGCCCGTGACCGTGCAGCGGCGCGGCTGGCTGGTGTAGAACGAAAAACCGGCCCCGGACGCCTGTCCGGGGCCGGCCGTGTTGCCGGGGCGCGACCGCCCTCAGCCGCTAGGCCGCGGCGGATGCCGGCTTAATCGAACTCAAGGACCAGGTCGTCCTCGCAGAAGTCGAATTTCGTCGATTGCGACTCGGAACCGTCGGCGTACACCACCTTGATCCACTGGTCGCAGTCCTGGCTGTTGGTGTGCGCCGCCCAAACGAGCGTCGCCTTCTTGCCGGGCCCTATGCCGGAGCCGATGTCGAAGGCCCCCCACTTCCCCCCCGACTCCTTCACGAGCACCTGCTTGATGGCGACCGAGGTGCGGTTGTGAACCTTGAAGGAATAATCGCCCGCGAACGCGAGCGAGGCCGAACAAACTGACACGGCCATCACAAGGGGAAACACGAACGCCTTAACCTTTTGGAAACTGGAGCCCATTTACTTCTCCTGGCTTACTATTTTCATCCTGATACGGTGAGCGGGCGACCCGTGTCCACCCAAAAACGGGGGAATCGCCACCCTTTCCAAGCAGCACTTCCGGCAGGAGCGGCCGGCACCAGCGCCCCCCTGCGTCCGTTTTCCAGATAATCGGACCGCATCGGTTCCAGCCGAGCAGCACAATAACAATTTTGCCAAATCGAGCACTTCGGCGAAGGTGAGCCTCCGCTCATGGATACGATACGTCTTGTTTTTCGTACCAGCCGTCCCGGACGTCCCTCCCTCGCGCCTGACATCAGCACGCATCACATCGAAATCACGCATAATATCTGAAAAAGCCTTCGCTGGCACATGGGTTGCTATCCAGCCGGGCCACCGGCCCAGGCGTCGCGCCCGTCCGCTCCCGCGGACTGCGCCCGCCGGCCGGCGACGACATGCCGGGAGCGCCCCACGGGCTCCAAAACCTCTGGTCCCTCCCCCGACATGCCCTGACACAGGCACGAACTTCCTTGTCACCGTGCCGCAGCCCCGGCCTCGCGCCGCGCTCTCCGTGGGTCTTCCACGGGCGCGGGGCCGCGCATGCGGCATAAATCATACTAGAGAAGGGAAACGTTGTGAGTTTGAAGTCATTCGCCTTTGGCCTTTCCGCGCTCCGCAGGGAGCCTTCCCGCACAATCCGCAAACACCGGCCCGTTGCGGGCGCGCGCGCCTGGTTCGCCCTGGCCGCCGCCCTGGTCGTGGCCGTTTCCCTTGGCCTGGCCGCCCCAGCCATCGCCGCCGACGAACCTGCCCCCGGCGACCCCTCCGCCCTGCCCGACAAGGGCGGCAACTGCGTGGCCCTGGTGGACAAAGCCCTGGCCTACCTCAAGGCCAACGGCAGGGATAAGGCCCTGGCCGCCTTCAACAGCCCCGACGGTGAGTTCGTGAAGGACGGCCTCTACGTGTTCGCCTACGACTTCTACGGCGTGAACAAGGCCCTGGCCACCAACCCCGCCCTGGTGGGCACCAACCTCATCGACGCCAAGGACGCCGAGGGCCGCGAGTTCATCAAGGGTATGATCGGCCTCGTGCGCAAGGGCGGCGGCTGGTACGACTACATCTGGGAGGGCCACGAGAAGACCTCCTACGTGGTCAAGGCCGACGACACCCTCTGGATCGGCTGCGGCGAGTACAAAAACGAAGCCGTGACCCTGGTGGAGAAGGCCCTGGCCTACATCAAGGCCGTGGGCAAGGAGAAGGCCCTGGCCGAATTCAACAAGCCCAACGGCGCCTTCGTGGACCGCGGGCTCTACATCTTCGCCTACGACTTCAACGGGGTGAACAAGTCCCTGGCCACCCACCACGAGCTCGTCGGCAAGGAACTCCTGGACATGAAGGACCCCGACGGCAAGCCCTTCATCAGGGAGATGATCGCCACCGTGAGCAAGGGCGGCGGCTGGGTGGACTACAAGTGGGACGGCTACGAGAAGTCCTCCTACGTGGTGCGGGTCGATGACGACCTCTGGATCGGCTGCGGCGAGTTCCGCCACTCTGCCGCCAAGATGTACGGCCTGTTCGGCCTGGCCATCATCCCCATCATCTGGCTGATGATTTCGCTCGGCGTGCTCAAGATGCCCGCCCACGTGGCCACCCTGCTCTCCCTGGGCATCACCGTGGCCCTGGCCCTGGCCGCCTTCAACATGCCCGCGCTCTGGGCGCTCACGGCCACGCTGGAGGGCGCGGCGCTGGGCCTGTGGCCCATCGTGCTGGTCATCGTGGCGGCCATCTTCACCTACAACATGGCCCTGCACACCAAGAGCATGGACACCATCAAGACCATGCTGGCCAACATCACCACGGACCGCCGCATCCAGGTGCTCATCCTGGCCTGGGGCTTCGGCGGCTTCCTGGAGGCCGTGGCGGGCTACGGCACGGCGGTGGCCATCCCGGCCTCCATCCTGGCGGCCCTGGGCTGCGACCCCCTGTTCGCGGCGCTCATCTGCCTGACCGCCAACACCGTGCCCACCGCCTTTGGGGCCATCGGCATCCCGGTGCTGACCCTGGCCCAGCTCACCAACTTGGACGTGAACATCCTGAGCTACCAGATCGCCCTGCAGCTCACCCTGTTCATCATCGTCATCCCCATGCTGCTGGTGGTGCTCACCACCCGGAGCCTCAAGGGCTTGAAGGGCGTGGTCGGCATCTCCCTGGCTTCGGGCGCGGCCTTCGCCATCCCCGAATTGCTCGCGGCCAGGTTCCTGGGCGCGGAGCTCCCGGCCCTGGCGGGCAGCGTATGCAGCATGGCCGTCACCATCTTCATCGCCAAGAAATTCTACAAGGAGGAGCACGACGGACAGGCCGGGCCCTCCATCACCTTCAAGCAGGGCTTCCTGGCCTGGCTGCCCTACATCCTGGTGCTGGCCTTCATCGTGGGCAGCAGCCCCGTGGTGGAGCCGGTGTACAAGGCCCTGGCCTCCATCAAGACCTCCGTGACCATCTACCAGGGCAAGGGCGCGGCGCCCTTCGTGTTCAAGTGGATCGCCACCCCGGGCACGCTGATCATCATCGCCACGGTGATCGCCGGGCTGATCCAGGGTGCGAGGATGGGCGAGATCGTCTCGGTGTTCTTCATGACCGTGAAGAAGCTCTCCAAGTCGGCCTTCACGGTGCTGTGCATCGTGTCCATGTCCAAGGTGATGGCCTACAGCGGCATGATCTCGGCCATCGCGGTGGTGCTGGTGAAGGTGACGGGACCGTATTTCGCGTTCATCTCCCCCATGATCGGGGCGCTGGGCACCTTCGTTACCGGCAGCGACACCTCGGCCAACGTGCTCTTCGGCAAGCTCCAGGTGGAAGTGGCCTCCAAGACCGGTGTGGACCCCTACTGGCTGGCCGCCGCCAACACGGCGGGCGCCACGGGCGGCAAGATGATCTCGCCCCAGAGCATCGCCGTGGCCACCGCCGCCACCGGGCTGGTGGGCTCGGAGGGCAGGATACTGAACCAGACGCTCAAGTACTGCATGGTGTACGTGGCGTTCCTGGGCGTGTTCGTCTACCTGGGCAGCCTGTTCCTCAAGGGCTAGCAGCCTGTAAACGACAATCGCTGGCTGAGTGGCCCCGCTCAATGAGCGGGCTCCCAGCCTGAACCCTCATTGGGGCCGCGTCCTGCCGGACGCGGCCCCGATTTTCTCTCCTCCCATCCCGCATCTCTCCAACCGTCCAGAAGAAATCGGCAACTTTCTCCCCACAGAGCCCGCTGTGGGGTGACGGCGGCGCGTTCGTGAGTGCGCTACCGACGATGCCTTGGAGGACTGCAGCGAGTCAGGATCCCTGAAAACTGCGTCTGGACGGAATATTCAGTCTGGCAATCCTCCCTCGCACAGGCAGACAAAACGGTGCGGTATACGGGAGCCCAGCCGATAAACCCGGCCCTTCCCTGCCGCTCTTCCAAAGGATGCCAGGCCATCCGATACCAGGCCCGCCGCGTTGACCTCCGCTTGCATCCGTGTGAAAGGATGGGCGAAGCATTCGCACAGGAGTACGATTCATGAAAATTCTTCTCATGCTGCTTTTCGCCCCGCTGCTGGCGTTGGCGTTCCTGACCCAGCCCGTGAGCGTAAGCGCCTATGGCGACGATGATTACTACCGGAACGGAAAGGATTACTACAAGGATCAGGACAGGTACGAGCGGGAACGCAGACGCGAAGAGAAAGAGATGCGCCGGGAAGAGCGCAGGCTTGAACGCGAGCGTGAGCGCGCCGCCCGCCACTGGTACGACGACCAGTGGCACTGGCGCACCCAGCGCTATTTCGGCGGCGCCATCGCACCCTACCCCGGCGAGAGCTACGAATCCTTCTCCAGGCGCGCCCGCCAGCAGTGCAACGCCCAGTGGAACCGCTGCGCCAACTACTGCAACACCATCCGGGACCCGTACCAGCGGGCGGCCTGCGTGGCCAACTGCAACAACGACCTCTACGAGTGCAGCGCCCAGTTCCCGCGCTAGCCCTGCCCGCCCGTAGCGGGCCCCGCCGGGTGATCCGGCGATAGAATATCCCCTTCAGCCCCTTCCGGGGCGAGCGTTTCACGGCGGAGGCCACCCGGCCTCCGCCAAGCCGCCCATCCTGAATATCAGCATAGACCCGACGATACAGCGTCCCAAGGTGCGAGCGGCTGCCTCCGCCTCTTCCCCCTTCCCCGAACAATTTTCAACTTTCTCCCCACATAGCCCTATGTGGGGTGACGGCGGCGCTTTCCTGAGTAAACTGCCCGGTTCATGAGCGCCCGGCAGCAGCGTCGGCCAGGCGCGAAACAACCACTCAAGGAGACGCAGCATGAGCGACGACATCAACGACTACCAGCCCAACGTGAACACGTTCCAGATGGACCCGCCCCCCGCCTCGAACCAGGGCGGGGTGCAGCAGCCCGCTCAACCCGAACCGCAACCGGCTTTGACGATGGAGGAGGCCCTGGACAGGATGCCGAAGACCATCACCTGGATCGACCTCGCCAAGAAATTCATGCCCAGAGTCGATCCTCAATCAGTTGAGGGTTCGCCTGAAAGCGGTGGGCTTGACGGCGGCAAAGGCATCGGAGGTTTGAACACGGGCGACGAGCCATCCTACAACGCCTTCGACTACCTCCCGAAACCAACGTTCCCAACTTACCGGACTGGTGAGGGAACCTACGGACGGCCCATCCAATTCGAGGGGCAACCCATCGAATCCTCACAGCCGTACAACATCATCAGATCGGAGGAGAAAGACGGGACGTACTATCACTTCGTAGACCAGCTTCCGACCCGGAAGCTGACTCCGGGGGAAACCGATGTGGTGGCGGGGGTGGCAGGGTTGCCCGTGGGGGCGGCATCGACGGCCCTTAGCTGGATGGCCGGGGGACAACGGCTAGGCGCTGAGGTACATCCTGCGGGAAGTGAAATTGGCGCGTTGGGTGGAGCCGTTGCAGGCGCTCTCTGGGGTGGAGCAAATGGCTACGAAAATACTCGAAAGTATCTCGACGAGAGCTATCACCACCCTATACCCCAGCAAGGGCCGCACGTGTTCATCGAGAATGAACCCCACGACTACCCTTAAAAGACAGGGCGGCGAAAGCCGCCCTTTGTTTATAGCGGGAAACCCCAGTACAGGGTGAGGTAGAGCCACGCAAACAAAACCACATCACGAAAATATTCTTTCATTTACACGCCCACATGGCCACACAATACAGCCCGATCCACATGAAATTATACACCATAACAAAAGCGAAATACCTTTTGGCACTCGCATCTGTCGCCAGTCGTAACGCAAAATAGTCCCACATGGTCTCATCCTCGAAACATGTTTGAACAGCGCTATCGTGAGGCTGGCCAGAATCCCGCCGCATACACATCAACTGCACAGTATATAAGGCAACCAACTTCCGCACCGAATGCGACAGACGCTGCGATCAAGCCGCTCCCCCTTTCAACACAATACAGTAACAATCTACCAGTGGACACCACAATAAAAAAGCAAAAAAGTCCAGCAATGTGACAATACTGCTTTCCAATAGTCGTTCAGCTTCATATCAACCTCCATATGCAATACAGCATGGCATAACCGAACCAAGCCGCTGTCACTCCGTCGGCATAATCCTTCGCACCTTCATCAGTCGCCAGGCGCGAGGTAAAATAGTCCCCCATGGTCACATCCTCGAAACAAGCTTGAACATCACTATCGTGAGGCATGCCAAAAGCAGCCCCAGCACCACCTTGCTCAGCTCGAACAGAACCTTTTTCATGCCTGCTGCTCCTTTTCCGCAACCTAGTTCGGCAACCGCTAGACATCAATCATCATGTATGTGAAATGAATTTCATTGTGCGCGGCACTCGCCCTCCATGGAGGCAGCAATCCGGGCGATACGCCTGAATTCCCGACGGCCAGATCCGGTTGTACTATTTGGACAATTAACCACGACAGCGCGGCGGCAAGCTGACCAACTTGTCGCCGCATTTTAAAAATACTTGCATGTGATTATCACGAATGAATGCGCAAACACCGTAACTAAAAATGACAGTGCTGAATTGATGAGATATCGCTTCCAGATCGACTCTGCAAATCGCACTAAATGCGTATCAATAATTATCCGTTGTGCAATAATATTCCGCGCATTGCAAACACGCTGACGTAGACGGCCCATCATTTGCAGCTCCAGCCCAATAACGACACCACAATGATGCCTGCCGTGCCCCAGGCTATCATGAGACCTGCAAACATTGACCAGAGCCGTTTGAGCGCTTCGTCATGCGGATGAGGTTCGATATCCTTAGGGTACTCCCACCTTGCAATCTTACCTGAAGAACAACCAATAGAACAGAAGCGTCGCCGCCGCGGTGCCCGTCAGTATGGAGCCGACATCCACGAGGATTTTCAGAACCAGCGGCAGGTCTTCGAATTTCTTACCCATGTAAACGTGCTAGCAAATATAAGACTACGCGTCAATCCGCGCCGTCCCTCATCACTCGCCCCGCTCCCCATCCTCCGACAATTTTCAACTTTCTCCCCACATAGCCCCATGTGGGGTGACGGCGGCGCTTTCCTGAGTACACTGCCCGGTTCATGAGCGCCCGGCAGTAACGTCGGCCAGGCGCGAAACAACCACTCAAGGAGACGCAGCATGATCGACGACATCAACGACTACCAGCCCAACGTGAACCCGTTCCAGATGGACCCGCCCCCCGCCTCGAACCAGGGCGGGGTGCAGCAGCCCGCTCAACCCGAACCGCAACCGGCTTTGACGATGGAGGAGGCCCTGGACAGGATGCCGAAGACCCTGACCTATGGCGATCTCGCGGTGGCGCATTTGAGGAAGATGGAGCAGCAGGCCGAGGAACCCGGATCGCCATCCTGGGCGACACTTGGCAGCCTGAGGCAATCCACGGGTGAGCGCGCGGGCGACCCGACCTTCAAAAGGTACGATAAGGCCTTGAGCAGTCTGGAGGGCCAGAACGAGTTCTCACACGCAGGCCAAAACTACTACAAAGCCGGGGGCAACACGTTTCTGCGAAACGACGAAATCCCTGGCGGCCAGATGCAACTGCACCCCGACGCCGCAGCCGCGCTGGATGCCAAACGGATCGAACAGGCTGGCGGGGACTACGACCGGCAGGAGTACTTGAGAAGGCGGGAGGAGTGGCACAATACGCCGGATACGCCCAATGCGGGTCCTGAACTGGAGCACACTCCGCCAATACACGACTACTGGGAGCAGAAAAAGGACATTGTTGAAATTCGCGGATTGCGCGAGGCCGAAGATTACCTAACGCCGTTAGTACCCTTCGGCGCGGCTATCGGGACGGGTGGGCTGGGTCTCGCTGCAGCTGCGGGTGCCCTCGCCGGTTATCTTACCCCAAAACTTGGGGCAAATCTCAAGAACCTACAGCCGCACATAGACCTGTAATGCCCAGGCGCGGTCGAAATCGGCCGCGCCTGTTTGAACATTGAACAATCAATAGCAGTACCAATTACACCGGAAAAGAGCTCCGGAATAGACGATGCAAAACAAAACAAAAGATTTAAATGCATTATTAAAAAAACGCATTATAATCGACGGTTGTGCCTCACAATTAATTACCAGAAAATCGCCCAAAAACCATGAAGCAATCTTTCTATACACCACCTTTAAAACCATGATGTCTCCCGGCAAACACAGTTAGAAAGATGAGAAAGTAAAGATACCCCCCAAAAAGCCCAAATCAAAAGAAACCATGCGAACCAACTCCAGAGAGTCCTTAAAACCTTATTATGAGGGTGTGATGCATTTTCCATCGCGCTACTTCCTGCCCAGACGTTTCATTTGAAGAACAGCCAATAAAACAGAACCGTAGCCGCTACGCCGCCCGTGAGCATGGAACCGACATCCACGAGGATTTTCAGAACCAGCGGCAGGGCTTCGAATTTCTTACCCATGCAAACGTGCTAGCAAATATAAGACTACGCGTCAATTCGCGCCGTCCCTCATCACTCGCCCCGCTCCCCATCCTCCGACAATTTTCAACTTTCTCCCCACATAGCCCTATGTGGGGTGACGGCGGAGCTTTCCTGAGTACACTGCCCGGTTCATGGAAACCGACATCACCGTGCACACGGGCTACGCGCCGCTCCGCTTCCAGCGCGAGATCCACGCCGGGCTCAAGCGCTTCTCCGTGCTGGTTTGCCACCGGCGCTTCGGCAAGACCGTGCTCTGCGTCAACGCGCTCATCGACGCCGCGCATCGCGACGGCCAGCCCGCCCAGCGCCTGGCCTATGTGGCCCCCACCCTGGTGCAGGCCAAGCGCGTGGCCTGGGACTACCTCAAACGCTACGCCCTGGCCGTGCCCGGGGCCAAGGCCAACGAGACCGGCCTCTGTGTGGATTTCGAGAACGGCGCGCGCATCAGCTTCTACGGCGCGGACCAGCCCGACAGCCTGCGCGGCATCTACCTCGACGGCGCGGTCCTGGACGAATACGCCGATTTCCGGCCCGAGGCCTACTCCATGGTCATCCGGCCCGCCCTCTCGGACAGGCGCGGCTTCGCCGTGTTCATCGGCACCCCGCGCGGCCACAACCACTTCCACCAGCTCTACCAGAACGCCCTGCGCGACCCGGCCTGGTACGCGGCCCGCTTCCCGGCCAGCGCCACGGGCCTGATCCCCGGCGAGGAGTTGGAGTCCGCCCGCTCGCAGATGAGCCAGGCCCAGTTCCGCCAGGAGTACGAGTGCGACTTCGATGTCACCGGGGAGGACTGCCTCATCCCCCTGGCCTGCGTGCTGGACGCCGTGGGCCGCAACGTGGGCTACCGGCACAGCGGGCTGGTCATGGGCCTGGACGTGGGCCTGTCGCTCGGCGGCGACCCCTCGGCCATCGTGGTGCGCCAGGGCGGCAAGGTGCTGCATGTGGAGGAGTTCCGGCTGGACGACTCCCTGGCCGTGGCCGGGCGCGCCCGCGAGTGCTTCGAGCTGATGCGCCCCGAGGCCCTCTACGTGGACAGCGTGGGCTGGGGCGCGGGCGCGGCGCACATCCTCTCCGGCTGGGGCCTGCCCGCCGTGGCAGTGAACGTGGCCGAGGCCGCGGCCTCCTCGGAGCGCTTCAACCGCCGCCGCGACGAGCTGTGGTGGAAGGCCCGCGAGTTCTTCGCCAGCCGCACGGCCGCCATCGACGACACCGTTCCCCTGGCCCACAAGCTGGCCGCCGAGCTTTCGGCCCCGCGCTACGCCTACCTGCCCAGCGGCAGGATCAAGGTGGAGGGCAAGGACGAGCTCAAGCGACGCGGCGTGCCCTCCCCCAACCTTGCCGACGCCTTCGTGCTGACCATGGCCCACGCCGACCGGTTCCAGGCGGCGGAGGAAACCTGCAACCACGCGGAAGGCATTGAGCCTTCCCGTTTTCTTTAAGGAGACCCCATGCCCATGACCGACAACGACCTGCTGGCCCTGATCCAGCCCGACATGGACGCGGCCCGCGCCTACCAGGCCGAGCTCTCGGCCGAGCGCGAGAAGCACTACCGCTGGTACCGCGCCGAACCATACGGCAACGAGCGCCCTGGCTGGTCCCAGACCGTGCATCCCACCATCTTCTCGGTGGTGGAGTGGATGAAGCCCGGCCTTGTGGACGTGTTCACCGGCGAGTTCTTCACCTTCAACCCCGTGGTGCGCGGCGACAACCCCGAGGAGGCCAAACAGGCCCGCGACCGGGCCGACCGCCTGCGCCGCTACGTGCGCCACAAGCTCTTCGGCCCCCTGGAAGGGGAGCAGCTCATCGAGGACTTCATCCACGACTGCCTGGTGAACCACTACGGCGTGATGAAGGTCACCCAGCGCGACGACTACGACCTGACCACCGAGCTGCTGCCCGAGATGGGCGTGGAGGAGCTGGAAGCCCTGGCCGCCGAAGACACGAGCATCGTGGACATCCGGGGCGGCAAGTCCGTCACCCTGCGCGACCCGGCCAGCGGGGCGGAGCGGCCCGGGCTGCGCGGGGCCAAGGCCGTGCGCCGCAAGAGCCTCTACCAGGGCTTCCACCTGGAGGTGGTGCCCCCGCGCGAGCTGTACATGCTGCCCGGCTACGCCGACCTGGCCAAGAACCCCTTCGTGGCCCACGTGGTCAAGCGCGACCTGGACTCCATCCGCCGCCAGGAGCTGGCCGGGGTCTACCGCAAGGGCAGCGCCGAGGCCCTGCGCGCCAGGGCGGACCAGCGCCGCGGCATGGCCGAGACATCCGGGGAATACGCCGCGCTGCACGAGGCGGACGGCGTGGCGGCCCAGGGCGGCCCTGACGGACCGACGCGCCCGGGAACGCCCGAGGTGTTCGTCTGGGAGTGCTACCTGCGTCTGCCCGTGGACGAGACCGGGCTGCTCAAGCCCTGCATCGTCACCGTCTGCGAGGACGTGATCCTGCGCGGCCCCGTGGAGAACCCCTACGGCGGTCCGCCCTTCGAGCTGGGCTACGTCTACAAGGAGCCGCACAAGCTGCTGGGCCGCCCCGTGGCCGCCGTGCTGGACCACCGCCAGCGGGTGCTCTCCAACCTGCTGCGCAACATCCAGGACCAGGCCGCCATGAGCACCTACCGGGGCTTCCTGACCACGGACGCGCGCGCCCGCAAGATCCTCTCCGGCATGGGGCCTGGCGACGTCTCCCTGGTGCCCTCCCTGGGCACCGTGCAGGAGCTGGCCCCCTCGCCCACGGACAAGTTCATCCTGGACGCCTTCCAGCTCACCTTGGGGGAGGTGGCCAAGGAGTCCGGCGTCAGCGCGGACATGCAGGGCCTGGACAACAACTCCCTGAACCACACCGCCCTGGGCATGCAGCTGCGCCTCACCGCCGGGATGCAGCGCCAGAAGCTCTACGCCAGGCGCATCGCACGGGCCTTCCGGCGCATCCTGGCGCGCGTGCTGGACGTGATCCGCCTCTACCCGCCCGAGGACGACCGGCGTGTGGTTGGCGCGGACGTGTTCATCGAGCCCGGGGACCTGGCCGGGGAGTACGCCGTGGCCATCGACGTGGGCGTGGGCCCGCAGGAGCGCCAGGACAGCGCCCGGCTCATGGACGAGCTGGTGCAGATGATGCTCAAGGCCGGGCTGCAGTTGGGCGTGTGCGACGCCAAGGGGCTGATCAAGGCCATCAAGGCCAAATACGAATACCTGGACATCGACGTGTCGGAGTACCTGCGCGACGAAGCCTCCATGGACCAGGTGGAGGGCCTCAAGCGCAGGGCGGACGGCCTGCTGCGCGACAACCAGGTCATGGCCAGGGCCTTGGGCAAGGGCGGCCGCGATCCCGGGGCACACCTCGGAGCCGGTCCTGTTCCCGGCCCCGTTTCTGGCCCGGGAGTCGACCCCATGCCCAGGCCCGCCCCCATACCCGGCGGCGGCCCCGGGCCAAGACCCGGCTCCTTTTCCAGCCCCGTCCTGACGCCTCCCGGCGCTCCCCTGCCTCCCGGCATGATCCCCGGCCCCCAGGGAGGCCCGCAGTGAACCGGGAGGAACTGGAACGCCAGGCCCTGCAAGGCGAAGAGGTGGCCCGCCTGCTGGAATGCGACGCCGTGCGCGCTCTGCTGGAAGCGCAGCTAGCAGCCCGGCGGGAGGCCATCCTGGCCCTGGAACCCGGCGACGCTCCGGGTTTCACCCGGCTCAAGGCCGGGCTGGCCGCGCTGGAGGAATTCCTGGCCGGGCTGCACAGCCTGGCCGCCGCCGGGGAGCAGGCCCGGGAGCGGCTGGGCTCGGACGTGAACGCGGAACGAGGGAGGGTGCTGTAAGGCGGGCACGGTGTGTTCAGGCAATGGCCGGGGGCTGCCCCGGCCATTGCGCCCCTCGTACCGGCCTCGCAGTGATCGATTCGGTCGGGCGCCGGCCCGGACAACCCCGCACCAGCCCTTATCCAGCGCCCCAAAGCCCTGTATTCGCCGATGACTAATACAAAATAACCAGTTAGGGTCGTTCCAGATACATCCCGGTACCTTGACAACCCGGTCACCTTGAAGAACCCGTACAAGAGGCCGCATGAGCGAACAGGACGACAGCCGCACTCCCCGCACCTCGCGCCAGGCAGCGGACCAGGGGCTTGAAGCGCCTAAAACGAGCCCCGCCGGGACAGCCCGCCCTGATCCGGCCGGGCTCCTTGCCGCCGAGAGAGACCGGCTCGATGCGCTCCTGCGGCGTTCCAACAGGGCCGTCCGCGCCTACAGCGCCTGTTCCCGCCTGATCGTCAAGGCCTCGGACGAAACACTGCTGCTGCGCGATATCTGCCGCTTCATGGTCGAGGCCGCGGGATACAGGATGGCCTGGGTCGGCGCGCCACTCAACGATCAAGGGCGAAGCGTGGTTCCCATCGCCCAGGTCGGCTACGAGGACGGCTACCTGGAGAACGCCAGGATATCCTGGGGCGACAACGCGTTCGGGCGGGGCCCCACCGGCACGGCCGCGCGCACGGGCGCCCCGGTGGTCTGCCAGAACATCCAGGAGGACCCCAATCTTCTCCCCTGGAGGGCCGAGGCCGCCCGGCGCGGGTACGCCTCCTCCATCGCGCTGCCTCTGCTGCTCAAGGACGGGCTGCTCGGCGTGCTCACCGTGTATTCGGACGAGCCCGACGCCTTCGAGCATGACGAATTCGGCCTGCTGGTGGAGCTGGCCGGCACCCTGGCCTACGGCATCGACTCCCTGCGCGCCCGCGCCGCCCGGAGAAACGCCGAACTGGCCCTGCTGGACAACGAGCGCAAGCTGCGTGCCCTGTACGAGTCGCTGGAGGAAGGATTGTGCCTGCACGAGATAGTGTACGACGATTCAGGCCGCCCCTGCGACTACTCCATCATCGACGTCAACCCCAAGTACGAGAAGATCCTCGGCATCACCCGCGAGGAGGCAATGGGGGCTTCGGCCACGACACTGTACGGCGCGGGGGAGCCTCCGTACCTCGACATCTACGCCCGGGTGGCCGAAACCGGGGAACCCATCTACTTCGAGACCTATTTCGCCCCGCTTGACCAGCACTTCAGGATTTCGGCCTTCTCCCCCCAAAGGGGGCAGGTGGCCGTGCTCTTCAACGACATCTCCAAGCGCAAAGTTGCCGAGGAGGAGCTGAAGCGATTGAACGAGACCCTGGAGCAGCGGGTCCAGGAACAGACGCGGGAAATCAGGGCCGCCCTGGAGGCCGCCAACGCCGCCAACCGGGCCAAGAGCGCCTTCCTGGCCAACATGAGCCACGAGATACGCACGCCCATGAACGGCATTCTCGGCATGACCCAACTGGCCCTGAAACAGGACCTGTCCGATGACGTGCGGGAGTACCTGAACCTGGTGCAGCGTTCGGGCCGGTCCCTGCTGGAAATCATCAATGACATCCTCGACATTTCGAGGATCGAGGCCGGGAAGCTCATCCTCGAGTGCCGTCCTTTCAGCCTGCGCGAACTGATCGCCTTCACGCTCAAGCCCCTGGAAATCGCAGCGCGGGGAAAAGGGTTGGAGTTCACGTACGCCGTCGATCCCGCCGTGCCTGATCGGCAACTGGGTGACAGCGGGCGGCTCCGGCAGATCCTGACCAACGTGGCGGGCAACGCCGTGAAGTTCACCGAGCGCGGCCGCGTGGCCGTTACCGTCGGCCCCGGCACGACCAGGAACCCGCACAAGTCCGGCCTGCTGTTCACCGTCCGGGACGACGGGATCGGCATCCCGCGGGACTGCCTCTGCTCCATCTTCGAAAATTTCGAGCAGGCCGCCTCCCCGGGTCACGTCAAATACGGGGGCACCGGGCTCGGGCTGGCCATCTCCAAGGGCCTCGTGGAGATGATGGGCGGCGCCATATGGGTCGAGAGCGAGCTGGGCAAGGGCAGCGCGTTCTCCTTCCTGGTCGAGCTGGACAGGATCGAGGACGCCGCGGCCGCAGGGGGCCCCGAGCCTGCGCAGGCCCGGGTTCCCAAGCCCGGCCTGAGGCTGCTCCTGGCCGAGGACGACCCCATAAGCCGCCTCTACGCGAAGAAGACCCTGCAGCTCTGGGGCCATGAGGTCGTGGCCGTGGAGAACGGGCAACAAGCCATCGAAGCCCTGCGGGAGGCGAGCTTCGACCTCGTGCTCATGGACGCGCTCATGCCCGAACTGGACGGGGAACAGGCCACGCGGCTCATCCGCTCCGGCCACGCGGGCGACCGGGACGTCTACATCGTCGCCGTCACCGCCTATGCGCTCCAGGGCGACCGGGAGCGCTTTCTGGCCGCGGGCATGAACGACTACATTTCCAAACCGTTCACCACCGAAGAACTGCTAGGCGCGCTGCACAGGGCCACGGGCTGGATCCGGCGGCGCTGAACGGCCCGGGCCGGTCCACTCCGCCCAGCCCTCTCCCCATGCTTCGTGAACGTTCCGGCTCAGCATGTCTTCGCAGTGCAGCGCCGGGCAGAATGGGGCTGGACGGGGGCACTGTTGACTTGACCATCACGATATGCACAAAGAGGACCACGGTGTTGGTCAGGAGTGCCTCTTCAGGCAGGATCCGCTCATTGCATCGGCTTGTCTGGAGGGACTCATGCAACCCACCGGCATCACTCCTGGCCTTACAATCCACTTTTCCGCAATTCTCGGCCTACTGTTCTGGCTCTGCAGCTCTTCCAATGCGTTCAGCGCTCCCCCAGCTTCGGCCTTCAAACGTTTCATCGCAGCGGAGAACGCTTTTACCCTGGCCTGCGACGCCACCGGCGCCGCCTGGACCTGGGGTTGGAACAACTTCGGGCAGATCGGCAGAGGCGTAAACCCGGATCAGCTCGTCCCGTACAAACTCACGGGCGTTTCCGGCGTCGTCGCCGTCGCGGCCGGTTACAGCGCCTCCATGGCCGTGACCTCCAGCGGCTCGGTCCTGGGCTGGGGCCTCAACGGCAGCGGACAGCTCGGCACCGGCGAGACCGGCAGCCATTTCTCGCCCGTGCTCACCGGGTTCTCCGGCATCAAGGCTGTTTCCATGTACACGCACACCTTGGCCCTGGCCAAAAATGGCACGGTCTGGGTCAGCGGGGCCAACGGCAACGGACAGCTGGGCCTCAGCACCACGGAGAGCCGCAGCACCCCCGCCCAGATTCCGGATTTCACGGGCGTGCAGGCCGTCGAGGCCGGGATAGGCTTCTCCCTGGCGCTCAAGAGCGACGGCACGGTCTGGGCCTGGGGCAACGGCTGGTCGGGAGTGCTGGGCCTGGGTGACACGGACGACCGCTGGTCCCCGATCCAGATTCCCAGCCTGTCGGGCATCGTGGCCATCAGCACCACCGGCTCGCACTGCCTGGCCCTGGACAATCAGGGCGCGGTGTGGGCATGGGGTCTGAACGACAACGGGCAACTTGGCACCGGCGACACCTCGCCACGGTATTCGCCCATCAGGGTGAACGGCTTGCCAACGGTCCAGGCCGTGGCCACGGGCTACTACCATTCCATGGCCCTGACGGCCGGGGGCGTGCCCTGGGCCTGGGGCGGCAACAGCGGCGGCCAGCTGGGCACGGGGGACTCCAGCACTCGGCTGGAGCCGGTGCAGTCGCCCCCGGGCAAATCCGGATTTGTCACCCTGACGGCCGGCGTGGGCCACTCACTGGCCGTGGACGAAAAGGGAGGCGTATGGGCCTGGGGCACGAACAGCCACGGCTGCTTCGGCGACGGCACCAGCACGTCGAGCCCGTCGCCCGTGCGCAGCCTGCCGACGCTGCGTCTGCCCGCGCCCGGTTCCACGGCTGCGGCGCTGCTGCTCCTGGGCAACTGAGGCGCGTGCGTCACGCACCCAGTCATGATGCGTGATCCTTTCGCCGCATTCTGGACACCCTGCGGCTTTGCGGGCATGTAACCAGCATGGCCCCACCGGATACGCCAGCTTGCCACGCGGACAACCTGAAGCGTTGCTTCGAGCTCTGCGCGCTCATCACCTCCTCCCTGGACGTGGACGAGGTGCTGGAGCGCATCATGACCACCTCGCGCCAGGCCTTGCACGCCGAGACCTGCAGCCTGCTGCTCACCGACGCCGACACAGGCGACCTGGTTTTCACCGTGGCCCAGGGCCCCGTGGCGGACAAGCTGCCCCGGGGGCACGTGCTCAAGCGCGGCCAGGGCGTGGCCGGGTGGGTGCAGGTGAACGGCGTGCCCGCCCTGGTGCCCGACGCCTACGCCGACGCGCGCTTCAACCCCGAGGTGGACCGCCGCACAGGCTACCACACCCGCTCCATCCTGGCCGTGCCCCTGGCGGTGAAGGAGCGCGTCATCGGCGTGGCCGCGCTCATCAACAGGATCGACGGCCAGCCCTTCGACACGGACGACCAGGAGGTCTTCCAGCTCATCGCGGCACAGGCCGCCATCGCCATCGAAAACGCCCGGCTGCACCGCCACCTGCTGGAGAAGCAGCGCCTGGAGTTCGACATGGCCATCGCGGCCAGCGTCCACAACGACCTCATGCCCCACGAGCCACCGCCCACCCCGGGCTTCGACCTGGCCGGGGCGTCCATCTCCTGCGACTCCACCGGCGGCGACTACTACGACTACCTGCCCCACCCCGACCCGGGGTCCAAGGGCTTCTCCCTGGCCGTGGGCGACGTGACGGGCCACGGCATCGGCGCGGCCCTGCTCATGGCCAGCGCCCGGGCCTTCATCAAGGGCCGTGCCGAACGCAGAGCAGGCGGCCTGGCGGCCATGCTGGCTGACGTCAACGACCTGCTCTGCCGCGACACGGGCGACTCCGGCCGCTTCATGACCCTGTTCTGGCTGGCCGTGGAGCCCGCCGGGGCGGAGGTGGGCGGAGCGCTCAGCTACGCCAAGGCCGGGCACGACCCGGCCCTGCTCTACAATCCGGCGGACCAGAGCTTCGAGGAGCTGAACGCCCGGGGCGTGCCCCTGGGCGTGGCCCCGGGCTGGCGCTACGAGGCGGCCTCCCGCGCCGGCATGGCCCCCGGGGAGGTGCTGGTGCTGGCCACAGACGGCATCTGGGAGTGCCGCAGCGAAAAAGACGAGATGTACGGCAAGGAGAGGCTGCGTCAGACCGTGGCCCAAAGCGGGAGCCTTGGCGCGCGCGCCATCCTGGACGCCGTGCTGGCCTCGGTGGCCGAATTCAGGGGCAAGCGGCCCCCCAACGACGATATGACATTGGTGGTGCTCAAGGCCCTGGGCTGAAACTTGACCCTACACAATTGTCGCAACGCCGCCATTCCGTACATTTTTGTAAGCCCCATGACACACCCCTCCACTTTGCAGTCCAACATTTCCGCCATGTTACGACCAAGGACCGACTGGCACGACGGTTGCTACCTTCCCCGCGAGACCGGCAACGGTCCACATCTCCACAAGGAGGTACGCGCCATGATCGACTGGCTTCTCATCGGAACCCTCACGGCCGCAGTGGCCCTGCATTGGCTGTTCGAACTTCTCCCCGGCAAGCATCATTCCATGTGGTGCTCCGAACTCTCACTCGACCCGGTCCACGCGCACAGGCCCGGACGAACCCGCCACAGATGACCGCAAGCCTTGTGTTCACTCCCCTCCTTCTGACCCTCAAGGTGGCCGTGCTGGCCACCTTGGGGGCCCTCGCGCTGGGGGTGCCTGCGGCCTACCTGGTGGGGCGCGAGCGCTTCCCGGCCCGGCCCCTGGCCGACGCCCTGGCCACCCTGCCCATGGTGCTGCCGCCCACGGTGCTGGGCTATTACATGCTGGTGCTCTTCGGCAGGCAGGGGATTCTGGGCAGGCTGCTCATCGACGTGTTCGGCGTCACCCTACTGTTCACCTGGCAGGGCGCGGTGGTGGCCTCCTGCGTGGTGGCCTTCCCCCTGGTGTTCACCACGGCCCGGGCCGCCTTCGACTCCGTGGACCCCAACCTGGTCAACGCCGCGCGCACGCTGGGAGCCACGCGGCTCTCTCTGTTCGGGCGCGTGGTGCTGCCTCTGGCCTGGCGGGGCATCCTGGCCGGGGCCATGCTGGCCTTCGCCCGCGCCATGGGCGAGTTCGGGGCCACCCTCATGATCGCGGGCAACATCCCCGGCAAGACGCAGACCCTCTCCCTGGCCGTGTACGACGCCGTGATGGCCGGACGCGACGAGCAGGCCGCCATCCTGGTGGGCGTGGTCTCGGCTGCCAGCCTCTCCATCCTCATGTTTTCGGGAATGCTGCTCAGGCCCGCCCGATGAACGTCCGCGTGGACATGGAGGCCGTGGTGCGGGCCAAGGGCCGCAGCTTCCACCTGCGGGCCTGTTTCGAGTCGGAGGCCAACGCCGTGGTGCTCTTCGGCCCTTCCGGCTCGGGCAAGACGCTCACCCTGCAGGCCATCGCCGGGTTGATGCGCCCCACCGGCGGGCGCATCCAGCTTGGCGGGCGCACGCTCTTCGACAGCCGCGCCGGGGTGGACCTCGCCCCCCGCGAGCGCGGCCTGGGCTACCTCTTTCAGGATTACGCCCTCTTCCCGCACATGACCGTGGCCGAGAACGTGGGCTTCGCCCTGAACCCCGGCTGGCCCGGCAGGCTGGACGCCGCCAGCAGGCAGGGCGTGCGCGACATGCTGGAGAACTTCGGCATCGGCCACCTGGCGGACGAACGCCCCGTCCGGCTCTCCGGCGGGCAGCGCCAGCGCGCCGCACTGGCCAGAGCCATGATGGCCAGGCCCCAGGCCCTGCTGCTGGACGAACCCTTCTCCGCCCTGGACCCGCTGCTGCGCGTTCGCATGCGCCGCGAGCTGGCGGACACGCTGGAGCGCTTCGGCATCCCGGCTCTGCTCATCACCCACGACCCCGACGACGTGGCCGCCTTCGCCAAGACGCTGGTGGTCTACCACCAGGGGCAGGTGGTGGAGCAGTTGGAGCTTGGCGACGAGGAGGAGCGCAAGCGCCGCCTGCCCGAGGTCATCGCCCTGCTGGAAGCCCGGGACGCCGGCTAGCCTCGCCCCCCCACAGACCCTCACGACCAACGCGAAGCGGGAAGGGATTCCAAAGGGAGGAACTCCCTTTGGCCGCCGGAGGCTTCTTCTCCTCCTGCGCCTGCCGGGTTTGAAGATGCCTCCGGCGGGGGGGGGGGGGGGGGGGCCCGCGGGGCCCCCCC
>NZ_JAKZKW010000012.1:0-62892 GCF_022808695.1 Fundidesulfovibrio soli | reverse complement strand
CCCCCCCCCCCCCCCCCCCCCCCCCCCCCCCCCCCCCCCCCCGCGGTTGGCGCGCCGGTCCCCCCCCGGCCGCCCCCCCCCCCCCCCGCCGGAGGCTTCTTCTCCTCCTGCGCCTGCCGGGTTTGAAGATGCCTCCGGCGGGCAAAGAGGGCTCCGCCCTCTCTGCACACTCCCACCAAAGGGCCTTCGGCCCTCTGGACTCCATTTCGGCTTCGCGCCGGGGGCGCAAGCATCCACAAGCCGCGAAGCGACAGCAGGGGCCGAGCCCTCCCGAACGGGGAGCCGGAGGATGTTCTTCAAATACATCCCCGGCTTCCCGCTGGGGAGGGCTCGGCCCCTGCGTGAAGAGAGCGATCCTCCGGCAAAGGAGGGCTATTTCCCGGCCAGCTCCCGCAGGGCGTCCAGCACTTCCTGGGCGTGCCCCTTGCTGGATGCCTTGGGCCAGCGCCGGGCCACCGTGCCGTCGGGCCCGACAAGCACCGTGGAGCGGATCACGCCCTCGCACTCCTTGCCGCAGACCTTCTTGGTCCCCCAGCCGCCCAGGGCCTTGATGGTCTCAAGCGACGGGTCGGAGAGCAGGGCCACGCCCAGCCCGTTCTTGCCCATGAAGTTGCGGTGGGCCTTGATTGAATCGCGTGAGATGCCCCAGACCACGGCGCCGAGCTTCTCGAACTCGCCCGCCAGGGCCGTGAACTCCTGCGCCTCGACGGTGCAGCCCGGGGTGGAGTCCTTGGGGTAGATGTAGGCCACCACCCACTTCCCGGCCATGTCGGCCAGGCTCAGGCGCTTCTCGTCCCGCGTGGGCAGCAGCGCGTCCAGTTCGATCTTCGGCGCAGGCGCGCTCGTTTCAAGGCTGCTCATATTGTTTTCTCCTCATGGTTGCGTGGCCGCGCCGCCGGGTCTTCCATTCCGGACGGCCTGACGCTATGATGGCTTCGATGCTGGAGAGTTTCCAAAATTTCGGCGACCAGTACAAGGTCGTATTCGGGCTCATCCTGGCCGCGTCGCTGGCGATGTCCGCCCTGCTGTATCTGCTGCGCGGCAGGACCCTGGCCCGCTCCCCGCGCAAGGATCACCGCTTCGCCCCGGAAATCTTCTCCCTCTTCGCTTCCATGTATGCGTTCTTCCTCGGTTTTTCCATCGTGACGCTCTGGTCCAACTACACCGCGACCAAAAGCTGCGTGGTGCAGGAGGCAGGAGCCCTGCTGACCACCTACCGCCTCTCCCTGGCCCTGGACGGGTCCGGCGCGTTCCGTTCCGGGCTGATGGCCTACGCCAGGAGCGTGGTGGACGACGAATGGAAGACCATGAACGCCTCCAACACCATGAGCCTGCACGCCTCCGAACAGCTCTCCGAGTCCTGGAGGGCGTTCGTCGCCGTGAAGCCCGTGGACAAGGGCGACATCTCCCTCTACACCGCCGTGGGCAACGCCCTGTCTGAGGTCAGCCGCAACCGCCAGCTGCGCGAGCAGGCCCTGCAGGGCAACCTGTACGCGCCCATCTGGGTGATCCTGATTTTCGGGGCCCTGGCCGTGCTCCTGGGGCTGTTTCTGTGCAACCCGGAGCAGACAAGGTCGCAGGTGTGCATGGAGGTGATCATGATTTTCCTGATCCTCTCCTGCCTGTTCTTCATCCAGGATATCGACACGCCCTTCTCCGGGATCATCACCATCGCCTCCAGACCCTTCACGGATGTCCACGCCGCCATGCTCACCCTTGCGGGGGCCGCGCCGTGAGGAGCCTCGACCGCGGCTTCCTGCGCTACGCCGGTGCCATGCCGGCGTACGACATGTTCAAGATGCAGCGCCTGGCCGGACACCAGGACATCCCCACCGAAAACACGGCCGAAATGCCGGACAAAATACATACGCCCATGCGAACAAGCGATATGTCAGGAGTATTGGAGACGGACCTGCCCGACGCCGTATTGGAACGAGGCAGACAGGCCGCGGCCGCAGGCGCGGACGCCCCGGACGCCGTGCTGGAGCGGGGCAGACAAGCCGCGGCCGCAGGCGCGGACAACCCTGACGCCATCCTGGCCAGGGGCAGGCAGGCCGCCCCGGAGCGGGACGGCGGGCGCGTGATTTCCCAAGAGGCCTGACGGCCCCTTCACTCGGCTGAGGGCGTGAACAGCCCGCCCTCGGGCATGGGCTTTCCGGCCTGGCGCATGGCCTCGGCGGCAAGGGCCTCGATGGCCTGACGGCCCTCCTGCCCCACGTCCATGCTGAAGGCCGTGACGAAGGTGGCGATGTGCGCCGCCGTGACCTCCGGCGAAAGCTCCTGCGCGTTCTCGGCCACGAAGCCCGCGCTGTCCTGCGGATTGTCCCAGGCGTGGGCCAGGCTGGCCTTGATGGCCGCCTCCACCAGGGCCACGGTCTGCTGCTCCATGTCGCGCCGCACGGCGATGACGCCCAGAGGCAGCGGCAGGCCGTAGGCTGTCTCCCACCACTCGCCGAAATCCATCACCAGCTTGAGCCCCAGGTCCGCGTAGGTGAAGCGCCCCTCGTGGATGACCACGCCGGCGTCCACCTCGCCACGGGCCACGGCGGGCATCACCTCGTCGTAACGCAGCTGCACGCGCTGGCCCGGCACCCCGGCCAGGGAGGCCAAGAGCGCCGCCGTGGTGCGCGCCCCGGGCAGGGCCAGGGTCGTGAACGGCATGTCCGGGTCGCGGTCGGCCCGGGCCACCAGCAGGGGGCCGCAGCCGCGCCCGAGCGCCCCGCCGCAGGGCAGCAGCCGGTAGTGCGGGGCCGCGTCCGGGATGGCCGCCAGCGAGATCTTCACCACGTCCAGCGCGCCTTGGGCGGCCAGGTTGTTCAACTCCTCCACGTCGGCCATCACCAGGCGCGACAGGCCGAACCCCGGCTGGCGTGGGGCCAGGCCGTGGATGAGCGCGTGGAAGATGAACGTGTCGTTGGGGCACGGCGAGATGCCCAGACTCAGTTGACGAAGGGGGGCTTGGGGGGTATCGGTGACCACCTGGTCATCATAGATCGGAACAATCATGGACGCAAGCGACACCTTCCGCAACATTCCCCCCGACAAGCAGCGGCGCGTGCTGGAGGAGGCCTCCAGCGAGTTCGCCCGCCACGGCTTCCTGGGGGCCAGCATGAACCGGCTGGCGGCCCGCCTGGGCATCGCCAAGGGCTCCATCTTCAAGTATTTCGGCAACAAGGAAGGCCTGTTCGCCCAGGTGTTCACCGGCTCGGTGGAGCTGCTCTCCGGCTCCCTGCGCCAGGCCCGCGACGAAACCGCCGGGCTCCCCCTGGCCGAGCGCCTGGAGCGCGTGCTGCTGGTGGGCGCGCAGTTCGCCCGCAGCCACCCCAACATCTACCGCATCTACCTCAAGATGCTCTTCAACGAGGACTTCCCCCTGCGCGAGCGCCTGCTGGCGCAGGTGCGCGCCCTCTCGGCGCGCTTCCTCACCCCCATCATCGAGCAGGCCAAGGCGGCGGGCGAGCTGCCCCCGGGCCTGGACGTGCCCCTGGCCGTGTTTATGGCCGACGCCGTGCTGGAGCGCTTCGTGCAGCTCCAGGCCGCGCCCGGCATGGATTCCGGACCGCAGATCGGCCCGACCTTCGGGCTGGACGACCCTGAAACGTCGCGCCTGACAGCCGCGAGGCTGGCCAGGATGCTGGCTGGAGGTTTCACCGTTGGATAGACGCCACATCGAATCGCTCGGGCTCGGCCCAGTGCTTGACAAGGTGCTCGCCGCCGAGCGCCTGAGCCTGGACGAGGGCCAGGCCCTCTACGACTGCCCCGACCCGCACGTTCCGGCAGCCCTGGCCATGCACGTGCGCACCCGGCTGCACGGCGACACGGCGCGCTACGTGATCAACCGCCACGTGAACCCCACCAACGTCTGCGTGAACCGCTGCCGCTTCTGCGCCTACCGGCGCGACCCCGGACAGGAGGGGGCCTACGTGCTCACGGCGGACGACGCCCTGGCCAAGCTGGCCGCCGCCGGGCCGCTGGACGAGATCCACATCGTGGGCGGTTGCCACCCGGAGCTGGGCCTGCCCTACTATGAAGACCTGGCCGCACGCGTGCGCGCCGCCTATCCGAAAGCTTCCATCAAAGCCCTTACCGCCGTGGAGATCGACCACCTGGCCACAATGGCCGGGCTGGACGCCTCCGAGGTGCTGACCCGGCTCAAGGCCGCGGGCGTGGACATGCTGCCCGGCGGCGGCGCGGAGATATTCGCCAGCGGCCCGCGCAACGCGCTGTGCCCCGAGAAGATCGGGGGCGAGCGCTGGCTGGAGGTCATGGGCCTGGCCCACAAGGCCGGGCTGCGCTCCAACGCCACCATGCTCTTCGGGCACCTGGAGTCCACCCGGGACCGGCTGGAGCACATGGACGCCCTGCGCCGCCAGCAGGACGCCTCGGGCGGCTTCGTCTGCTTCATCCCCCTGCCCTACCTTCCCGGCAACAACCCGCTGGGCGCCGAAGCCAGCGGCCCCTCCGCCATGGACGTGCTGCGCACCATGGCCGTGGCCCGGCTCATGCTGGACAACTTCGCGCACATCAAGGCCTACTGGGTGATGCTGGGGCTCAAGCTCTCGCAGCTGTGCCTCTCCTGGGGCGCGGACGACCTGGACGGCACCGTGGTGGAGGAGCGCATCGGCCACGACGCGGGCAGCGACTCCGCCCAGGCCCTGACCACCGCCGAACTGGAGGAGGCCATCCGCCAAAGCGGCTTCACCCCCATACGCCGCGACGGCCTCTTCAGGGAGCAGAGCGATGTCTGAGATGTTTGATTCCGAAAAGGTTCTGGCCGTTGCCGAGGCCGTGCGCGCGGGCGAGCGCCTGGACGCTGACCAAGCCCTGCTCCTGTCCCGGGAGGCCAGCCTGCCCCTGCTGGGCAGCCTGGCCCACGCCGTGCGCCTGCGCCTGCACCCCGAGCCGGTGGTGACCTACGTGGTGGACCGCAACATCAACTCCACCAACATCTGCCAGTGCGGCTGCCGCTTCTGCGCCTTCTTCAAGGCCCCGGGCGTGCCCGGCGGCTACGTGCTGACCCGCGACGAACTCTCCCAGAAGATCGAGCAGACCCTGGCCCTGGGCGGCAGGCAGATCCTCCTGCAGGGCGGGCACAACCCGGAGATGGGCCTGGTCTACTACGAGTCCCTGCTGCGCTTCATCCGCGCCAAATACCCGCAAATCCACATCCACGCCTTCTCGCCCCCGGAGATCGTCTACTTCGCCTACATGTCCGACGTTAGCGTGGCCGAGGTCATCTCGCGGCTGCGCGAGGCCGGGCTGGCCTCCATCCCCGGCGGGGGCGCGGAGATCCTCTCGGACCGCGTGCGCTCCCTGGTGGCCCCGGCCAAGTGCTCCACGGCCCAGTGGCTCGACGTGATGCGCCAGGCCCACCTGCAGGGGCTGCGCACCACGGCCACCATGATGTTCGGCCACGTGGAGACCTGGGAGGAGCGCATCGGCCACATGACCGCCCTGCGCGAATTGCAGGACGAGACGCGCGGCTTCACGGCCTTCATCCCCTGGGGCTTCCAGCCCGACAACACTGCCCTGGGCGGCAGGAAGTGCTCCCCGCAGGAGTACCTGCGCGTGCTGACCGTCTCGCGCCTGGTGCTGGACAACATCCCCAACCTCCAGGCCTCCTGGGTGACCATGGGCCGCGAGATCGCCCAGGCCTCGCTCTGGCACGGGGCCAACGACTTCGGCTCCACCATGATCGAGGAAAACGTGGTGGCCGCCGCCGGGGTGCGCTTCCGCATGGACGAAGCCGGGGTCAGGGATGCCATCGCGGCCGCGGGCTTCGCGCCGCTGCGCCGGTCCATGGACTACTCCCCCTTCGAGGAACAGGCCCCGTGCGCGTAGGCCGCATCAGCTACCTGAACGTCCTGCCCATCTACCTGCCCCTGGAGGCGGGCTGGATGGAGCACGGCTTCGAGTTCGTGCAGGGCCCCCCGGCCGCGCTCAACGAGTTGGCCCGGGCGGGCGGGCTGGACATCTCCTCCTGCTCCTCGGTGGAGTACGCCCGCAACCCCGAGCGCTACCTGCTCCTGCCGGACCTGGCCATCGGCAGCAAGGGGCCGGTGAAGAGCGTGCTGCTGCTCTCCCGCGTGGCCCCGGAGACCCTGGGGGACAAGTCCGTGCTGGTCACGGCGGAGACGCACACCTCGGCCGTGCTCCTGCGCATCGCGCTGAGCGACGTATACGGCATCCGGCCGCAATTCTTGGCCGCGCCCGGCTCCATCCGGGAGTCGCTTGACGCGGGCGCGACGCCGCAGGCCGTCCTGGCCATCGGGGACGAGGCGCTCAGCCTGCGCTCGGACGAGCGCTTCCCCTTTCAGATCGACCTGGGCGAACTCTGGCGCGACTGGACCGGCCTGCCCTTCGTGTTCGGGGTCTGGGTGGCCAGGCGCGAATCCTGGAATGCGGACCGCGCCGGGATGCTGGCCGCTGCCGCCCTGCTGCGCCGCTCCAAGGAGGCCGGAGTGGCCGCCATCGACAAGGTGGTGGAGCTGGCCAGCCTGGCCCACACCCGCATGACCAGGTCCCAGCTGCGCAACTACTTCGACCACCTGAGCTACGAGCTGGGCGCGCCCGAGCAGGAGGGCCTGAACCGCTTCTTCGCCAGCATGGCCGAGCACGGGGTGATTCCCCGCGCCCCCAGGCTGGAAATCCTGGGCTGACGGGCCTCTGCGGGCTTGCTTCGCCCAGCGAAGGAACGTACACCAGGGGCCATCCGAATTACACAGGAGCCCCCGGCCATGCACCGCATCCTCCGCAGCCTCGCCCTTGCCCTCTGCCTCGTATGCACCCTGGCGGCCGCCGCCTCAGCCACCGAGGTCAAGCTTTCCGGCGACGTGCGCGTCTACGGCGCGTTCTGGCAAAAGCCGCAGTACACCGGATGGAACTACAACGGCACCCGCACCCAGGACGCCTTCACCGTGTTCGAGCGCGTGCGCGTGCGCGCCGACTTCATCGCCAACGAGGCCTTGAGGTTCCGCCTCTCCTGGAAGAGCGGCGACATCCCCTGGGGCGCCAGCACCTTCACCGTGGACAACCCCACCACCGTGCTGAAGGTCTACCAGGCCTACATGCAGTTCCGCCTGCCCGGCACGCAGGTGGAGTTCACCGTGGGCCAGCAGGACATGGAGCTGCCCACCTCCGCCGGCTGGCTGGACGCCAACCCCGTGTTCGGCGGCACCCGCACCACGGCGGCCATGGTCAAGTTGCCCTTCTCCGAGCAGTTCTCCTTGGTGGGCGGCTTCACCCGGCTGCTGGACGCCAACAAGGATTTCGACCTGACCACCACCCAGGTTCCCGACGAGCTTGACGGCTACATCCTGACCCTGCCCGTTACGCTGGAGGGCTTCCAGGCCACGCCCTGGGCCATGCTGGCCGTGGCCGGGCGCAACGCGGGCTACGGCTCCGTGCAGGTGGGCAACGGCGGCTACTCCAACGAGACCCTGGCCACCAACCTGCTCTCCGCCGCGTCCATGGGCACGGCGGCCACCTGGCGCAACTCGCAGAACGCCTACTGGTGGGTTGGCTCCACCTTCGCCCTCACCGCCCTGGACCCGTTCAAGTTCTACGCCGACGTGGTCTACGGGTCCGGCAACGACACCGACCGGGCCAGGTTCCGCCGCCACGGCCTGTTCGTCGATCTGGCTGCCGAATACACCGGGTTCGCGAGCGTGACCCCGCAGCTGACCATCTGGTACTCCCCCGGCGAGGATTCTTCCGCGCGCAACGGCTCGGAGCGGCTGCCCTCGGTGGTGGACTACTGGTGCCCGTCCAACTCCTTCCTCTTCGACGGCGACCAGCCTTTCAACAACGAGTTCATGAACATCAACCCCGTGGGCGCCTACGGCTTCGTGGCCGCCCTGGACAAGATCTCCTTCATGCAGAACCTCACCCACAGGATCACCGTGAGCTACGCCCACGGCACCAACAGCCCCGCCGCCCTGCGCGCCGCCAACGCCAGCCAGGGCACGGGCAACTACGTGCAGATGGGCCGCGACCTGAGCGACAAGGAGTACGCTGTGGGCATAAGCCTGGACAATCAGTACGACATCTACTCCAACCTCGCCCTGATCCTGGATACGGGCTGGTCCCACGGCAGCTTCCAGACCTCGGTCTGGGGCCACCGCTTCACCGAAGCCGCGCGCAGGGGCGACGCCTTCAAGGTGATGACCGGAATCAAGTACAAGTTCTAGCGGCCGCGCCGCGAGCCAGGAACATCGAAAGGGCCCCCGGAGCGATCCGGAGGCCCTTTTCCTGTTATGTGCCGACCTGAAGGGGCTAGCGCGAGATTCCCACCTTCTTGGCCGCTTCGAGCATGTTGGCCTTGGGGTGGGCGGTGCAATAATTCAGGAACTTGTCCGTGAAGATGTCCAGATTCTTCCAGTTGAGCACGTTGTCCCCGCTGACGCCGCTCAGGTAGCCGTCCAGCCACATGAGGATGAAGCCGGCCGTCTCGGCGTCGGAGGTGGAGACCTCCTGCAGGAACTCCGAGCAGGTGTAGCTCCCGAAATCGATGTTCTGCGGCTGCGCGCTCTTCTTGGCCATGACCGGCGCTGCCATCAGACAGATTACAACGGCACCGAACAAAAATGACCTCATGACCACCTTCCCTTTGGTTTCTGGTTATTCCGCACATACGAAGGTCATTCCAGCCCTGCGGCAATGACTTTGCGTGCCGCCCTAGCTAGTTACCGCTACTGCAATACCACAGGGCCGTCCACAGGCGATCCCTGGGCGCGGCGCTTCCAGAACCGCATGACGACAAGCTCACCCCCCGGGGTGATCCCTCGTGGGTGCGGAACTTCCTCCGCGCCACGGGTCCGCCGCCCCCTCTGCCGGAACGCACATGGCGCAGGACGCGCCGCCTGGATTCCCGGATGACGCGAGTTTTTTTCGACTCCCCCGGCTTGACATTTGTTATACCTGTGACATTTTATGTCACATGAGCTACGTCAACTTTCGCTGGTACTTCTTCTCGTTCACGCTCTCGGCCCGCAGCCAGACCGCCCGGATGCGTGTCTGGCGGCGCCTCAACTCCATGGGGGCGGTGCTCGTCAAGAACGCCTTCTACGCCCTGCCCGCCAGCACGCGCCACCACGAGCAGCTGACCTGGCTGGTCAAGGAGGTGGAGGGCCTGGGCGGCGAGGCACTTTTCCTGGAGACGGCCCCGCCCTCCAACATGACCGGCGCGCAGCTGGCCCGGCTGTTCACCCAGGCCCGCGACGCCGACTGGGCCGCCCTTGAGCGCGAGCTGACCGCCCTGCTGGACGCGGTTCGGGACGCCCCTGAGGACGCCGATGCAGGATCGGGCAAGGAAGCCTGCAAGGCGGGGCTCAAGCGCATCGAGAAGCGCATCGAGGCCCTCGCGGCCATCGACTTCTTCCCCGGGGGGCGCGGCGAGCGCGTGCGCGCCCTGGCCGCGGAGGGCGAGGCCCTGTGCTCGGGGAAGCGCGCGGACCGGGACGGCGGCGTCCTGCCCGCCCAGGACCCGGCCGACTGGCGCGGCAAGACCTGGCTCACCCGCGAGGACCCCTACATCGACCGCCTGGCCTCCTTCTGGCTGGTGCGCCGCTTCGTGGACCCCGAGGCGGGCCTCGAATTCGCGCCCGCCGATTCAAGCCCCCAGGCCCAGCCCGGCGTGGTCCGTTTCGACATGGCCGAGGCCGAGTTCACCCACGTGGGCCGCATGACCACCTTCGAGGTGCTTTGCGCATCCTTCAGGCTGGAGCGTGAGTTGCCCGCGCGCCTGCGCGACATCATCCACTCCATCGACATGGACGAAACAGACGCGGGACCGCCCGAGGCCCCCGGAGTGAAGCTCACCCTGGACGGGATCGTGAGCCTCAACCCGGACAGCCTTCGCCGCACGGAACAGGCCATGCTGTTCTTCGACGCCCTGCTGGCGGCCTGCAAAACCCCCAATGGAGAATCATCATGAAAGACACCGCCATCCAAGTCGCCAACCTGATGGCCGCCTCGGCCCGCACCGCCCCCAAGGCGGGCGGCAAGGACTTCCTGGAGATCGCCGTGATCAGCCAGGAGGCGGACCTGCAGCGCATCGCCCAGGCCATGCGCGACTACGCCCCCAAGAGCAGCAACGAGGCCTACTGGCTCCGCGACGCCGACAACATCGCCAAATGCCAGGCCCTTGTGCTGGTGGGGCTGTCCGGTTCCCCAACAGCCGGGTACGACTGCGGGGCCTGCGGCCACGCCACCTGCAAGGACTTCGCCCAGACCCGCACCACCTCGGAGACGCCCATGGGCTACTCTGGCCCGCACTGCGTCATGCGCATGATGGACATCGGCTGCGCCCTGGCCTCCGCCGCCAAGACCGCCTCCCTGCTCAACCTGGACAACCGCGTGCAGCAGCGCGTGGGGGCGGCGGCCCGGGCCCTGGGCTTCATCGAGGCCAGCGTGGTCATGGGCATCCCCGTGGGCTTCCACGGCAAGTCCATCTACTTCGACCGCTCCGCGCCCAAGCACTAGGAGCGGCCACAAGGCACACCCATGAACACCTTCCGCAACCTCTGCGCCGTTGGCTTCCTGGCGCGCTTCTCCTACGCGTTGGCGCGCAACCCCGTGCTGCCGCTCTTCGCCCTGTTCCTGGGCGCGGGCCCGGAGGCCATCGGCCTGGCCGTGGGCATCTCCACCGTGACGGGCATCTTCTTCAAGCTGCCCTCGGGCGCGCTCTCCGACGTGGTGGGCCGCAGGCGCACCATGCTGGCCGGGCTGACCGTGTTCGGGGTGATGCCCTTCTGCTACCTGTTCATCGACAGCTACGGGGCGCTGCTTGTCGTGCGCTTCCTGCACGGCCTGGCCACGGCGGTCTACGGACCCGTGGCCATGGCCGTGGTGGCGGACGCCGCCGGGGCCCGCAAGGGCGAGATGCTCTCCTGGTTCAGCTCCGTGGGCATCGTGGGCGGGCTGCTGGGCGCGCCCATCGGCGGCCTGCTCCTGGACGTGGGCCACTCCGGCGGGCCCGTGCTCTGGCAGTTCCGGGCCGTGTTCGCCCTGAGCGCGCTCACGGGCATGGCCGCGCTGATCCTGGGCCTGCGCACCCTGGGCATCCACGAGAACGTGGAGCAGGGCCTGGGCTTCCGCGAGCGGCTGAGCCGCTTCGCCGAAGGAATCCGCGAGGTGCTCTCGGACCGTCGCATCGTGACAACCTCCTGCGTGGAGGCCGCGCAGAACATGGCCATGGGCGCGCTGGAGGCATTCATGCCAGTGTACGCCGTCACCGTGGCCGGGCTCTCCGAGTTCCAGGCGGGCCTGCTCTGGGGAGTGCAGATCGTCACCACCATGCTCTCCAAGCCGCTCATGGGCCGCTTCTCGGACTCGCGCGGGCGCAGGCCGCTCATCGCGGGCGGGCTGGCCCTGTGCGCGCTGTCCTTCGCGGCGATCCCCTTCCAGGGCGGGTTCTGGGGCCTGGCCTGCGCCTGCCTGGTCTTCGGCCTGGGCGAAGCGCTGGTGGCCTCCTCCTCTGCGGCCCTGGTGGCTGACATGTGCCGCCAGCGCCACTTCGGCTCGGCCATGGGCGCCTTCGGCACCATCTTCGACGTGGGCCACGCCTCCGGCCCCATCCTCTCGGGCCTGCTGGTGGCCTGGCTGGGTTACAAGACCACCTTCCCGCTGATGGCCTGCGTGCTGCTGGCCGCCATACCCCTGTTCCTGGCCAGGGTGCCCGAGGAGGCCGAGCAATGAGGCTCTCGCCCTTCAGGATGCTCTGCGCGGCCGGGCTGCTGGCCATCCTCTCCAGCACCATGTCCAAGAACCCGGTGCTGCCGCTCTTCGCGGCCCACTTGGGGGCCGGGCCGCAGGGCATCGGGCTGGTGGGGGCCGTCTCCCCGCTGGCCGGGGTGCTCATCAGCATCCCGGGCGGGCTGCTCTCCGACGCCTTCGGGCGGCGACGCATGCTGGCGCTCTCCGCCCTGGTGTTCGCCAGCGCCCCCTTCGCCTACCTGCTGGTGGACGGGGTGTGGGGCCTGGCCCTGGCCCGCTTCTACCACGGGCTGGCTACCGGCATCTTCCTGCCCGTGGCCATGGCCGCCGTGGCCGACGCCCACCAGCAGGACCGGGGCGAGAAGATGGGGGCGTTCTCCTCGGCCACGCTGGCGGGGCGCTTCATCGCCCCCCTGCTGGGCGGCCTGGCCCTGGGCCTGGGCTTCGACGCGGTGTACGTGCTCTGCGGGGTGGCGGGCATCGGCGTGTTCCTGATCTCCTGGCGGCTGCCCGCCCTGGTGGAGAAATCCCCTCCCAGGCAGCGCCCGCCCCTGCTCCAGAGCCTGCGCGAGACGCTGGCCAGCCGCTCCATCCTGGCCGGGTGCGTCCTGGAGGCCGGCATCCTCTTCGCCTACGGCATCTTCGAGACCTTCCTGCCCCTGGTCAGCCTGGAGCGGGGCAACCCGGCCTGGGTCACGGGGGCGCTGTTCTCGGCCCAGGTGCTGGCCGTGGCCCTGACCAAGCCCTTCTTCGGCCGCCTCTCCGACCGCGCGGGCCGCACGGGCCAGATGCTCACGGGGGCGGCGCTCACGGCCCTGTGCTGCGCCGCCGTGCCCTGGGTCAGCAACCTGGCCGGGCTGGCGGTCCTGGCCGTGGGCCTGGGCCTGGCCCTCTCCGTGGCCACCTCGGCCAGCCAGGCCTTCGTGGCCGACGCCAGCACGCGCGAGCACCGGGGCGCGGCCATGGGCCTCCTGGGCTCCATCATGGACATCGGCCACAGCACCGGCCCCCTGCTGGGCGGCATGGCCGCCGCCCTGGCCGGAAGCGCCGGGGCCTTCGTCCTGGGCGGGACCGTATTGGCGGCCTGCGCCGCCGGAGTCTTCCGGGCCACGCGGCAGCCAGGGGCCGCAACGTAGCTCCTGCTGGAGACGGACTCCCCCTCCCTGTTCACCAAGGGTCCGGCCGGATGTTTCCCAGGCCGGGCCCCTTCCCTGGACGTTGCCTCACCGACGTCCGATTCATTCCTGCCGCATTGAAACGCGAGCGTTGCTTTCCTCGTCTCTAACGATGCGCATTGCGCTTGCGTTCCCCAAACATTTTTCATAACCCCCTGTTCATGACTGGAATGACCTCCTGCACCACGAACCAGGTACCTCAACGGGTATTGTATCTCGACACGCTTCGCTGCATCAGCATCTTGGGCGTGGTCCTGCTGCATTGCGCCATGCCTCTGCTCGGCTCCTCCGACATGGCCGAACTTCTGCCCGGGCTGATCTATTCCGCCCTGTGCATGTTCTGCGTGCCTACGTTGATCATGATCAGCGGCGCGCTGCTCCTGGGCGACCCGCGCCCGCTGCGCCTGGGCAAGTTCTTCGGCAAGCGCTTCGCAAAGATCGCCTGGCCGCTGGTGATCTGGTCCGCCGTCTATTACCTTGCCACCTGCATCGTCGAGCCCAGCGCGCCCAACCTGATCAGCTTCGGCAAGCGCCTGCTCACCGGGCTCTGGGCCGGGCCGCTGTGGTTCCTGTACATGATCGCAGGGGTGTACCTCATGGTGCCCTTCCTCAAGCCCGCCTTCTCCGACCCGCGAACGCCCCTGGGCCCGCTGTTCGTGGGCCTCCTCTTCGGGATCACCGCCCTGAACCTGGCCACCCGCCTGCTCTGGCAGCACGACCTGAACACCTTCCTGACCAGCGCCGTGATGCCCCACTACCTGGGATATTTCGTGCTCGGCCACGTGCTGCACCAGCGCACGGTGCGGGTGCCGGGGGGGCGCGTCACGCTTGCCCTGGCCTTCCTGGCCTTCACCGGGGTGAACGTGGTGGGCGAGTACGTCTGCGACAAATCACCGGACATGCTGCCCGACAGCTTCTTCAACTACCACCAGCCGTTCTCGATGCTCGCGGCCGTGTCGGCCTTCCTGCTCTTCAAGCAGGACGGCTGCGCCGGGCTGGGCTTCGCCAGCAAGGCCATCCAGACCGTGAGCCGACTCTCCTTCGGCATCTTCCTGGCCCACGCCCTGATACTGTTCCTGGTCACGGGCGCGCTGCCCCTGCTTGTGCAGCCCGGGCAAGGGCTGGACTGGACCACCGTGAACCCCTGGGTTGGCCCGCTGCTCACCGCACTGGTGGTGTTCATCCTCTCAGCCCTGCTGACCTGGGGATTGCAGCGCACGCCCTGGCTGCGCCGGGCCGTGCCGTGAGCCGCGTTCACACCTGCTGACGCTGAAAAAAAGCCCCCGCGCCGTATTCCGGCGCGGGGGCTTCGCGTTATTCAGGCCTGCGAGGCTCAGGCGTTGCGGTCCAACTTGCGCTTGATCTCCATGAGCACGCCGTGGGCGGCCTCCAGCCTGCCCTGGGAGATGCCGTCCAGCACGTAGTCGCTGAAGCCGTGGGCCACCTTTTCGAACTCCTCCAGCACGGGCTCGGCCTTCTCCGTGAGCACCACGCGCTTCACGCGCCTGTCCGCCGCGTCGCTCACGCGGCGCACCCAGCCGTCCTTCTCCAGCCTGTCCAGCAGCCGCACCAGGGAGGAGCACTCCACGAACACGGCCTGGGCCAGCTCACGCTGGGTCATGGCCTCCTCGTTGAGGGCCAAAGCCCAGATCACGGTCCAGGTGGCGCTGGAGAGGCCCAGGGGCTTGAACAGCTCGTCCAGGCGCGCCTTCCAGGCCCGCGACACCTCGTAGATGGTCAGGCCGATGTGCCTGGGGTCGCGGTTCTCGTCGCGCCAGCGGCAGCTAGTGACCATTGCTTGCCTCCCCGGCCTTGAAGCGCAGGCGCGCGCCCAGGTTGACGATGATCTTGTAGAACACCGGGATGAAGAACGGCGCGATGACCGTGGCCCCGAGCATGCCGCCCACCACGCCGGTGCCGATGGCGTGGCGGCTGGCCGCGCCCGCGCCGGAGCTGACGGCCAGGGGCAGGCAGCCCAGCACGAAGGCCAGGGAGGTCATGATGATGGGGCGGAAGCGCAGCTTGGAGGCCTCCAGGGCGGCCTGGGCCGCGTCCATACCTTTCTTCTGGCGGGCCGTGGCGAACTCCACGATGAGGATGGCGTTCTTGGCCGCCAGGCCGACCAGGGTCACCAGGGCGATCTGGAAGTAGAGGTCGTTCATCAGGCCCCGGCCCCAGGTGGCCAGGATGGCCCCGAACATGGCGAAAGGCACGGCCAGGACCACCGCCACCGGCAGGGACCACCGCTCGTACTGGGCCGCCAGGATCAGGAAGACCATGACGATGGCCAGCACGAACACCAGGCTGGAGGTGCCGCCGGTGAGCTTCTCCTGGTAGGCGGTGCCGGTCCAGGCCAGGGTGTATTCCGGGGGCAGCGCGGCCGCGGCGGCCTTCTCCATGGCCGCGATGGCCTGGCCCGAGCTGAAGCCCGGGGCCGGGCCGCCCATGATCTTGGCCGCCGGGAACACGTTGAAGCGCTCCACCACCTCGGGGCCGCTGGTGAGCTGCACGTCCACCAGGGCGGTCAGGGGGATCATCTCGCCGCGCTGGGAGCGCACGTACACGTCGCGCAGGCCCTCGGGGCGGTCGCGGAAGTTGGCCTCGGACTGGAGCATGACCCGGAAGGTGCGCCCGTACTTGTTGAAGTCGTTGATGTAGTAGGCCCCGAAGGTGGCCTGCATGGCCTCGAACACGGCGTTCACCGGCACGCCCAGGGCCTTGGCCTTGTTGCGGTCCAGGTTGACGCGCAGCTGCGGCACGTTGGCCCCGAAGGTGGTGGAGAGCCTGCCCAGCTCGGGATGCTTGGCGCCCTCGGCCATGACCTTGTCCAGCATGCCGGCCAGGGCCTTGCTGTCGCCTTCGCCGCGGTTCTGGATATAGAGTTCGAAACCGCCGGTGCTGCTCATGCCCTGGATGGGCGGCGGGTTGAAGGCCAGGGTCAGGCCGCGGGGCAGGGCCATGCCGCGCCCGAAGATGCGGCCCACCAGGTCGAAGGAGCTCTCGCCCGGCTTGGTGCGCTCATCCCAGGGTTTGAGGTCCAGGAACGAGGTGGAGTAGTTGGAGCGCGACGCCCCGGTGAGGAAGTCGTAGCCGGAGAAGGTGATGTTGCTGCGCACCACGGGGTCCTGCAGGTTCATCTTGTCCAGCTGGGAGCTCAGCTCCAGGGTGTGGTGCAGGGCCGCGCCGTCGGGCAGGATGTTCACGGCCAGGGCGTAGCCCTGGTCCTCGTCGGGGAGCATGCCCGAGGGCGTCATGCGGAACAGGGCCATGGCCCCGGCGCACAGCACCGCGAACAGCAGCACCGCGACCCCGGCCCGCCTGAGCAGGAAGGCGACCCCGGAGGAGTACCCGGAGGTGATCCTGTCGAACCAGGCGTTGAAGCCCCTGAAGAAGCGGTTCGGCTCCTCATGCACGGGCTTAAGCAGCAGGGCGCACAGGCTCGGGGTGAGCGTGAGCGCCACCAGGCCGGAGATGACCACCGACACCGCGATGGTGATGGCGAACTGCTTGTACATCTGGCCGGTGAGCCCGCCCAGGAAGGCCACGGGCACGAACACGGCGCAGAGCACCAGCACGATGGCGATGACCGGGCCGGTCACCTCCTCCATGGCCTTGGCCGTGGCCTCCTTGGGGCCGAGCCCCTGCGTCCGCATGATGCGCTCCACGTTCTCCAGCACCACGATGGCGTCGTCCACCACGATGCCGATGGCCAGCACCATGCCGAAGAGCGTGAGCGTGTTGATGGTGAAGCCCAGCATGTACATGCCCGCGAAGGTGCCGATGATGGAGACCGGCACGGCCAGGCAGGGGATGAGCGTGGCCCGGAAGCTCTGCAGGAAGAGGTAGACCACCAGGAAGACCAGCAGCATGGCCTCGGCCAGGGTCTTGACCACCTCGTGGATGGAGACGCGCACGAAGGTGGTGGTGTCGTAGGGTATGGCGTAGCCCACGCCCTCGGGGAAGCGCTTGGAGAGCTCGTCCATCTTGGCCTTGACCCGGTCGGCGGTGTCCAGGGCGTTGGCCCCGGAGGCCAGGAAGATGCCCATGGGCACCGTGGGGTGGCCCATGCGCTTGCCCACGAAGCTGTAGTCCTTGGAGCCCAGCTCCACGCGGGCCACGTCCTTCAGGCGCAGGGTGGAGCCGTCGGGGTCGGCGCGCAGGATGATGTTCTCGAACTCCTCGGCCGTGGCCAGGCGGCCCTGGGTGATGACCATGTAGTTGACGTCCACGGGCGCGGGCTGCGGCTCCTCGCCGATGCGCCCGGCCGCGTACTGGGAGTTCTGCTCCCGCACGGCGGCGGCCACGTCGGCCGGGGTCAGCTTGAGCTGGGCCAGCTTGTCCGGGCGCAGCCAGATGCGCATGGAGTAGTCCTTGGCGCCGAAGATCATGGCGTCGCCCACGCCGGGCACGCGCTTGAGCTCGTCGATGACGTTCACCAGGGCGTAGTTGCTGACGAAGATGGTGTCGTAGCGGCCCTCCGGCGAGTCCATGGAGAGCACCATGAGCATGTTGGAGGACTTCTTGGTCACCGTGACGCCCTGGCGGCGCACGTCGTCGGGCAGGAAGGGCTGGGCCGCCTGCACGCGGTTGTTGACGTTGATGGTGGCCTGGTTCGGGTCGGTGCCCACGGCGAAGACCACGGCGATGGTCACGGAGCCGTCGCCCGCGCTGGTGGAGCGCATGTAGAGCATGTTCTCGACGCCGTTGATCTGCTGCTCCAGGGGGGCGGCGACCGTCTGGGCGATGATCTCCGGGCTGGCGCCGGGATAGGCCGTGGCCACCAGGACCTCGGGCGGGATGATGTCCGGGTACTGGGCGATGGGAAGCGCCCGCAGGGACACCAGCCCGGCCAGGATGATGACCAGGGAGATTACCGTGGAGAAGACCGGGCGCGAAAGGAAGAAGCGCGAGATCATTTGGCCCCCTGCGCGGCGGCCGGGGCCGGGCCACCCTGGCCCTGGGCTGCCGGGGCGTCGCCGCGCACCGCGACCTGCACGCCGGGGCGCACCTTGATCACGCCCTCGGTGATGATGCGCTCGCCCGGCTCAAGCCCGCTCTCCACCAGGTAGGAGTTGCCCATCAGCTCGCCCAGGACCACGGGCCTGGGCTGCACCACCTTGTCCGCCCCCACCACCCACACGAGCGCGCCCTGCTGGGTCTGAAGCACGGCGGCCTGCGGGATGGCGATCACGTCCTTGAGGCGGGCGCCGTTCAGGCGCACGCGCACGAACTGGCCGGGCAGCACCTCGGCCTCGGGGTTGGGGAACTCGGCGCGCACCTTGACCACGCCGGTGTTGGTGTCCACGCTGGTGTCGGTGAAGTTGATGCGCCCGGTGCGGGAGTACTGCCCGCCGTCGGGCAGGGCGATGGTCACCAGGAAGTCGCCGTTGTCGAAGGCGATCCTGTTCTCGGCGCGCAGCTTGCGCATGCGGGAGAACTCGGAGCCCGGGATGGAGAAGTTCACGTAGAGGGGGTCGAGCCGCGTCATGGTGGTCAGCAGGCTGGTCTCGGAGTTGGCCACCACCAGGCTGCCCTCGGAGCGGGTCTCCTTGCTGGTGATGCCGGTGATGGGCGCGGTGACCTTGGTGTACTCCAGGTTGAGCGCGGCCTCGCGCACCTTGCCCTTGGCGGCGTCCACCTCGGCGGAGGAAGTCTGCAGGTCGGTCTGGGCGTCGTCGCGGTCCTTCTGGCTGACCACGCCCTCCTTGAAGAGCTTGGCCATGCGCTCCTGGTCGCGCCGGGCCTTGGCCAGCCTGGCTTCGGCCTGGGCCAGCGCGCCCTTGGCCTGGGTCAGCGCGGCCTGGAAGGGGGCGGGGTCGATGACGAACATCAGGTCGCCCTCCTTGACGCGCTTGCCCTCCTCATAGGCGCGCTTGAGCAGGATGCCGCCCACCCGTGCCCGCACCTGCACCTCGCGCGAGCCGGCGGTCTGGGCCATGTACTCGATGTGCAGGGGCAGGTCGGCGCGGGTCACGGTGGCCGCCACGACCTCCGGCGGGGGCATCCCGCCAGGGGCCTGGGCCGGGGAATCCTTGCCGCAGCCGGCCAGGGACAGCACCGAAATCAGGGTCAGCAGCGCCCACATGGCGGACGCGCGCTGCCGGTAAACTCTCGAAAACATATGCCCTCCGGGTGCGCCGGGCGGGATCTGCCCGGCCGGCTTTGTTAGAGCACTAATTATTAGCACTACACGCACCGAGTGCATTGCCGAAGAGCCAGCGCATGTCAACATTTTGGGGCACGAGCGATCAGGCGGGGGTTGTGGGGAGGGCAGCTCGTGGTTATTGGGGGGCATGCCGAACGCAATCGTGGACGTCGCCATCAACGTGCTGGGCAAACCGGCCCAGACCGCACTGGCGCTCTTTTCGCTGCTGCGCCACAGCGGGCACCACATCGGGACCATCTATTTCATCGAGGAGCCGGGCCCCCTCAACAGCAACTACAGCCAGGCCGAGCTGCTGGCCGCGCTGGGGGGGCGCGTCAGGCGCTTCCTGCCGCAGGCCACCAACTGGCGCTACGCCGTGGACCCAGAACGCCTGGCCGACCCGGCCTACCGCCACACCCTGCGCTACCAGTACGCCTTCGAGGCAACGGACAAGCCCTACCTGCTCATCATCCACAACGACTGCGAGTTCGTTGGAGACGCCGTGGGGCTGCTGCTGGAGAACATCGGGGAGGCCACCGGCGCGGGCGAGATCGGGCAGTGCTGGCTGTGCCCGGCGGCCATGCGCGGGCTGTGCGGCCCCGGCCGCTACCTGGACTACCGGCCGGATTACGCCCAGCTCGAGGCGCTCTACGCCTCCATCGACCCGGCCGTGTACCGCCGCAAGTACACCGAGGCCCCCACGGACGAGCTCAAGCGCCGCCCCTGGCCCCTGCCCGAGTGCCGCCTCAACGAGTTCTGCTGCCTGATCGACATGGAGAAAGCCCGCCCCGTCACCTGCCCCCAGGGGCCGGCCCGCCCCTTCGGGGCCTACGTGGACGTGGGCGACCCCTACACGGGCAACGGCATCCTGGATATCGGGGTAGCCTGGTTCGGCGACCTGGCGCACATGGGCCACGCCTTCCGGCACGTGGAGCTGAAGGAGTGCGTGCTGCACGAGGGGGTGGGGCACAAGGCCCTCTTCGATGAGGAACGCTACGTGGCCTGCGAGGAGCGCGCCGTGGACATCCTGGCCGAGAAATTCACGCGTTGAGGCCCGCGGCCGGCCCGGCCCCGCGCGCCGCAAGCACTTTGGCCACCACCTGGCGCAGTTTATCCAACTCCACGGGCTTGCTCAGGTAAGCATCCATCCCGACGGCCAGGAACTTCTCCCGGTCTCCGGTCATGGCATAGGCCGTCAGCGCGACGATGGGCACCCTGGCCTGCGTCCTGAAGGCCTCGGCCCCGCGTATGGCCCGTGTGGCCTCCACGCCGTCCATCACGGGCATCTGGATATCCATGAGCACCAGCTGGCAGCCCCCGGCCGACAGCGCCTTGAGCGCCTCGGCCCCGTTGCCCGCCTCGTCCACGAGGCAGCCTTCCTTCTCCAGCATGCGGCGCATGGCCATACGGTTGACCCGTTCGTCCTCCACAAGCAGCACCCGCAGCCCTTCGGGCAGCCGTGGGGGAGCGTCAAGTCGGAGCGCGGGCCTGGCTTCCTCCGCCTGGGGGATTCCGGGCTTGAGCGGCAGGCAGACGTGCACGGCCGTGCCTTGGCCCTCCTCGCTCTCAATGGCGATGCCGCCGCCCATCATGGCCACCAGGCGTTTGACTATGGCCAGGCCCAGGCCCGCGCCCTGATGGTCGCGCACGTAGGACTGGCTGACCTGGGTGAAGGGCTGGAACAGGGCGGATATCTTCTCTTCCGGCATCCCGATGCCCGTATCCCGCACGGTGAACACCACGCGTGAAACATCCTGGCCGCACCCGTCGCGCCATGAGGCCCCGGGGTAGACCTCCACAACCACGTGACCGGCTTCCGTGAACTTCAGGGCATTGCCCACCAGGTTGAAGAGCACCTGGCGCAGCCTGTGCTCGTCGCCCGTGAGCCAGGCGGGCAGGGCTTCGGAGACCTCGATGAGCAGCTCGAGCCCCTTGCGCCTGGCCTCGTGGCGGAAAAGGTCGCGGATGGGCTCGGTCACGCCGGACAGGCGGAAGTTGGCTGTTTCAAGGCTCAAACGGTTGGACTCGATGCGCGACAGGTCCAGGATGTCGGAGAGCAGGCGGGCCAGCCTCGCTGACGCGGCGATGCCGGTATGCACGTATTCGGCCTGCTCACTGTCCAGTTCGGTGGTCTGGAGCAGCTGGAGCATGCCCAGGATGCCGTTGAGCGGGGTGCGCACCTCGTGGCTCATGTTGGCCAGGAACTCCGATTTGCTCTTGCTGGCGGCCTCGGCCTGCTCCTTGGCCTCCTTGAGCTCCAGGTTCATGCGGTGGACCTCGGAAAGGTCCACGTCGATGCAGTACATCTCCTTGGAGCCGCCAGGCCCCGGCTGCATCACGTGGGAGGAGTAGACCGGCACGTCATGGCCGTCCTTGTGCCTGAGAACGAGCTCCCCCGGAGGGATTGGCACGCCCCGCTCCACCCAGTCCGTGACGGCCTGGATCACGCCTTCGCGCATTGGCCCGGGTATGATGAGGTCCTCCAGCTGGCGGCCCAGTGCCTCCTCCTGCGTGTAGCCGTAAATTTCCTCGCTGGCCTGGTTCCAGAGTATCACGCGCCGATTCGCGTCGTAGCCCTGGATGGCGATCCGGCGCACGCTCTCCACGATATTGCGGAAGCGGCTCTCGCTGACGCGCAGGGCTTCCTGGGCCAGCCGGGCTGTGGTGACGTCTATGTTGAGCCCCATGACGCCGAGCATCCGGCCCTGGTCCACGATGGGAGTGGCCACCTCGTGGAAGATGCGCCGCCCGCCCAGCGGCAGCACGTACTCCCTCTGAGAGCAGACCGTCTCGCCGGAATAGACCCTACGGTTGTTCTCGAGCCAGGTTTCCCTGACATATGGATCGACGCTCAGGTCCGCCGGGGAGCCTTCGCTGAGGTCGCCCCAGAGGCGGAGGGACTCCTGGCTCTGCATGATGATGCGCTGGGCGGGGTCGCGCGCCCAGAAATCAACGGGGAGGTTGCGCAGCATGGCCCGGAACAGGGCCTCCCTGCTTTCAAGCGTATCGCGGGAGGGGTGGTCTTCGGCGGGGCCGTGGCAGGCGGAGTCACGGGAGCGTAACGCGCGCAACTCGCTCTCCAGCCGGGCGTTGCTCGCTCGAAGCTCCTCAATGACGGCGAGCAGTTCCGCTCGCTCGGGGTCGGCATGTGGCATCGTCTACCTCGCCGGGCACGGATTGGTTGACGCTTCCAGCCAGCGAACCCTCGGGAGGTGTCCGCAGGCCGGCCAGAAGGGGATACTCCGCCGGAGTCAAAAAATGTCGCTTCGGATGCCGCAACACTGCCTTACCACGGTGAAAGCACCCCGGTAATAAGACATATCATGTCCGTTCTGTCCACAGGCTTGCCGAATAAATCGCCCTCTCTCGCCGCTGGCGGCGCTCCCCGTCCACAGGCATGTTTCAGGCATTCCCGGCCGCCACAAGGCTCCCGGGAGGCAGGCAACGCCCCGGCTTCCCGCATGAGCGGAAGGGCAGCACAAGGTAGACGCGCGTGCCCCGGCCCTCCTCGCTTTCCACTTCCAACGCCCCGCCCATGAGCTTCACCAGGCGGCGCACGATGGATAGCCCCAGCCCGGCCCCCTGATACTGGCGGATGTAGCTGCCCTCGCCCTGGACGAAGGGGTCGAAGATATCCTTGAGTCTGGCGTCGGATATGCCGGGCCCCGTGTCTTCCACCAGGAACAGCAGGCGCTCTTCCTGCGGCCCGGTCCCTGGCAGGCGGCTGATCTCCACCCGCACGCGCCCGCGCGCCGTGAACTTCACCGCGTTGCCCACGAGGTTGAATAAAATTTGGCGCACGCGGGGCTCGTCGCCCGCCAGCGTGGGAGGGACATCCGGGGCCACCACGCACTCCAGTGTGGTGCCCGCTTCGAGCGCGGCCGGAGCGAACAGCTCCTCCAGGTCCGCCGCCAGGGAGGCGGGGGCGAAGGGCGCCGGTTCAAGCCCGATGCGGCCTTCCTCCAGGCGGGAGAGGTCCAGTATGTCCCCGAGCAGATTGGCCAGCCGCCGGGACGACTTGAGGACCATGTGGAGATGTTGCCGCTGTTCCAGATCGAGCGCACTGGTTTCCAGCAACTGCAGCATGCCTATGATGCCGTTGAGGGGCGTGCGCAGCTCGTGGCTCATGTTGGCCAGGAACTCGGACTTGGCCTCGCTGGAAGCTTCGGCCGCTCGCCGGGCCTCCTGCAGCTCGGCCTCGTTTCGCCGGCGGAGCGTATCGTCGCTGAAGGTGATGGAGACGGCCCTCGGCGCATCCTCGCCATCCATCAGAACGGGCGTGGTGTTCACCGTGATCCAGCGAAACCCGCCTGAGGGCGGAGAGACGCCCAACACGGCGCCGATCACCGGGTTTCCCGTGCGCAAGGTGCTCATGGAAGGGAAGTCCTCCACCGCCATGGGTTCGCCGTTCTCCCAGGTGACCTTCCAATCCCTCTCCCGGATGGGGCGCCCCAGCGCCTCTTCCGCCGGTACGCCGAGGATCTCCTCCGCCTTGGCGTTCCAGGTGCGGACCACGCCCGAGGCGTCCATGAGCACAATGCCGACTCCGGCCCGCTCGACCACGGCGCGGTATCTGGCCTCGCTCTCGCGCAGGGCGTCCTGGGCCAGGACCCGCCCGGTGACGTCGTGAACCAGGGAGAACAACACTGCCCGGCCGTCCACCCGGGCCGGGGAACAGAAGACCTCCACGAAGCGCTGCTCCCCGTTCCTGAGCCGCTGGGGCGCCACGAACCCGCCGCCATCCGCGCCGAGCGCGCCCTTGAGGCCCGTGACGAAATCCTCCCGGGGCAGGGCGCTGATGCCGGCGAAGTCCATCCCGCGCAGCTCGGCCGGGCGGAAGCCGTAGAAACGCGCCGCGCCTTCGTTGGCGTCCAGAATGTCCAGGCTTTCGGCATCCAAAAGCAGGATGGGCGCCGTATGGGTGTGGAACAGGCTGCGGAAGCGGTCCCTCTCGATGGCCAGATCGTGCTGCAGACGCTCGAAATAGGCCAGGATGAGCGCCAGGGCAGTGAGAAGCCCCAGGACCCCGCCGATGATGAAACCCCAGGGGGCGATGAGGCCCAGTGGCCGAAGGATGGGGTAGTTGAGGGCGTGCAGGCCCCAAAGTATGAGCACCCACCCCGCCAGCCGCCCGCCAACGCCGCCGGGAAGCGTGTTCCGGAGCATCGTGCGTCCGACGATGACCATCGCGACCCCGAAGATGCCGTAGGTCGGCACATAGAACCAGGGCATGGGGATGTGGACGATTCCCCCCGCGCAGACCCAGGCAGCCGCGGCCCCGAACAGGCCGTGGAACCATCGCCCGGGCCTCTTGGCCATGAGCTCATAGACGCCCAGCAGCAACAGGGCCGAGGAGCAGAGAACCAGCACCTGCTCCAGCAGCAACAGCCCTTGGCCCTTGCCCCAGTACACGCCGCCCAGGACTGCCATATTGCGCAGCGTGAGGGAGCTCCAGGCGCAGGCCCAGTACAGCAGCGCCTTGTCGCGGTGCTTGAGATAGAGGAACGCATTGACCAGAACGAACAGGGAGAAGGAGATGATGCCTGCGAGCAAGGAGAACACAAGCGGGTTGTTCATGACCGTTACGAATGTCTCGAACTGTTATAGAGACTGTGCGGTTCGCCCACCGGCCGCCGCGCAAACACCCAAGAAAGCAACATATATAAACAAACCCGATATAAACACAAGGATTATGTCCTGCCGGGCGAGGGGACTCAGTCCGCCAGCTTGTCCTCCAGCTCGGCCCAACGCGCGTAGAGCCTGTCCACCTCCGCCCGGGCCTCCTCCTGCCGGGCCATGCGCAGCTGCAGCTCCGTGGGGTCGTGGGCCACGGCAGGGTCGGCCAGCTCGGCTTCGCGCGCGGCCAGGGCCTCCTCGGCCTGGGCGATGGCCTGCTCCATGCCGTCGAATTCCTTCTGCTCCTTGTAGGTGAGCTTCTTGGCGGGCTGCTTGGCCGGGCGGGCCTTGGCCTGGGCCGGGGCCTGGCCTGGAGTCTCGGCCCGCTCCGCCTCCTCCCGGACGCGCTCCCACTGCTCCAGATCGGCCAGTGGCACGGCCCCGCCGCGCCCGTCCAGGCCCAGAAGGCCGGTGGACACGGTGTCCAGCAGGTAGCGGTCGTGCGAGATGAGCACCACTGCCCCGGGGAAGTCGCGCAGGCTCTCCTCCAGTATCTCCAGGGTGGGGATGTCCAGGTCGTTGGTGGGTTCGTCCAGCAGGAGCACGTCCGCCGGGCGCAGCATGAGCTGCGCGATGAGCAGCCGGGCCTGCTCCCCGCCTGAGAGCAGGCTCACGGGCAGGTCCAGCTGATCGGGGCGGAACAGGAAGCGCTTGGCCCAGCTGACCACGTGCACGGAGCGCCCCCGGTAGACCACGGCGTCCCCGTGGGGGGCCAGGGTGGCCTTGAGGCTGAGCTGCTGATCCAGCCGGGCGCGGTTCTGGTCGAAGTAGGCCACCTCCAAGGCCGGCGCGCGGCGCACCTCGCCCTGGTCCGGGGCGTCCTCCCCGGCCAGGATGCGCAGCAGCGTGGACTTCCCGCTGCCGTTGGCCCCCACCAGGCCCAGGCGCACGCCCGGGGAGAGCACGATGTCCAGGCCGCTGAACAGCTCGCGCCCGCCCAGCGATTTGGAGACCCCCTCCGCCACCATGAGCCGCCTGGTCTGGCGGGAGGTGCCCCCGAACTCTATGCCCGCACGTCCGACCTGAATGTTGCGTTCGCGCGTCTCGGCCAGCTCGCCCATGAGCCTGCCCGCCTCGTCTATGCGCGCCTTGGCCTTGGTGGTGCGGGCCTTGGGGCCGCGCCGCAGCCACTCCACCTCGCGGCGCACCTTGTTGGCCAGAGTCTCCTCCAGCCCGGCCTGGGCGGCCAGAAAGTCGGCGCGCTTTTCCAGGAAGGTGCTGTAGGGGCCGTCCACGCTCAAGAAACCTTCGGGGTAGGAGCGGGCCAGCTCGATGGTGCGGGTGGTCGTGTTCTCCAGGAAACAGCGGTCGTGGCTGATGACCACGTAGGCGAAGCGCGCCCCGCGCAGCATCTTCTCAAGCCACACCACGGACTCCAGGTCCAGGTGGTTGGTGGGCTCGTCCAGCAGGAGCAGGTCCGGCTCCTGGGCCAGGGCCCGGGCCAGGGCCAGGCGTTTGCACCACCCGCCGGAGAGGCTCCCCGCGCTCTGGGCGTGGTCCGTGAACCCCGTGCGGGAGAGGGCCGCCCCCACCCTGACGTGCAACTCGGCCTCGGCGAGGCCCTCCCCGGCCAGGGGCGCGGCCACCACCTCGGAAACGGTGGCGTCCAGCGGGAATTCGTCCTTCTGGGCCAGATGGGCCAGACGCACCTGCCTGCGCGGGATGCGCTCGCCGGAGTCGGGCTTCTCGAACCCCGCCAGGATGCGCAGCAAGGTGGACTTGCCCGAGCCGTTGGCCCCGATGAGGCCCACACGTTCGCCCTGGTGCAGGGTCAGGGTGATGTTCGAGAACAGGGTGCGCGCCCCGTAGGCCTTGGCGATGTCGCGGATGGAAATCAGGGTGCTCATGGGGCTCTGGCAATAGTGCATCCCGAGGGCCGCGTCAAAGCGGGCCGGAGGCTTCAGGCAGGGGCGGACAGGACGCTTCCCCCGTGCCAAGAGCCTGTCCTGGCACTGGACGTGCTCGTAATTCAGATATAAATTTCTTGAATAGGCGTGTTGTAAATAACCGTCTCACATCTCCTGGAGGCGTCCATGATTTACAACTTACGTAAAGTATTCGCGACGTTTCTGTTGCTGCTCGTCCCGGTTATGGCCCAGGCTGGCGACAAGGGCCTGCGTTGGGCGGACATACCCCAATCCAGCGTCACTTCTTCCGGCCAGGCCCGAGTGATCGTCACCCTGGACGTGCCGGGCATCTCCGAGCTGACAGGGGCCTCCCGCAAGGCCACGGTCGACCACTCCAAGGCCGACCCGCCCGGGGCCAAGGCGGAAGCGGCCCTGGCCGAGGCCGCCCGCACCGCGGACGCCGCCCTGGAGCAGGGCATCGCCTCCGTGGCCCAGGCCGTGGCCCAGAACGCCGATCCGTCCTCCCTGGCCAAGGGCGCAGCAGCCGCGCGCGTGTTCAAGACCGTGCCCGGCATGGCCATGACCGTGAGCGAGGCCGCGCTGGAAGCCCTCAAGGCCGACCCGCGCGTGTTGCATATCCAGATCGACGAGGCGGCTCCCCTCATCCCGCCCGTCAAGGGCAGCGGCAGCAAAGCCGGGGCCCTGGACGCCCCCGCCGCCGACCTGCCGCCCGACACCCCGCAGCTGGCCCAGTCCGCACCCATGATCGGCGCGGACAAGGTATGGGCCAAGGGCTGGCGGGGCCAGGGCTGGTACGTGGCCATCCTGGACACCGGCATCCGCCGCACCCATGAAATGTTCACAGGCAAGACCATCCAGGAGGCCTGCTATTCGGCCTCGGCCAACTGCCCCAACGGGCAGGCCTCCATGTCAGGCACAGGTGCGGCCGCCCACTACAGCAGCGCCTACGCCGGGTGGGACCACGGCACCCACGTCTCCGGCATCGCGGCGGGCAAGAAGCCCGACGGAACGCTCTCCGGCATCGCCAAGGACGCCAACATCATCGCGGTGAACGTCTTCTCGATCTTCCCGGCCACGTCGGACGTCCGGTCATACACTTCCGACCAGATTTTGGGCTTGGAATACATCTATTCCCTGCGCAACACCTACAAGATCGGCGCGGTGAACATGAGCCTCGGAGGCGGGCAGTATTTCGCGGCCTGCGACATCGCCAACGCCCCCCGCAAGGCCGCCATCGACAACCTGGTTTCCGTGAAAATCGCCACCTGCATCGCCTCGGGCAATGATGGATTCTGCGACAGCGTGGGCGCGCCGGGCTGCATCTCCACGGCCATCACCGTGGGCGCGGTGACCAAGGGCGACCTCGAGGCTTCGTACAACAACTGGGGCCCCGGCCTGGTTGATTTCTGGGCTCCCGGCAGCTCCATCACCTCATCGACGGGAGACTCTGACACCAGCTACGAATCCTGGAACGGCACCTCCATGGCCACACCCCACGTGACCGGCACCTGGACGCTCATGCGCCAGCGCGCCCCCTCCGAAGGCGTGGCGGCCATCCAGACGCGGCTGACCAACGGCGGCGTCTCCGTGCAGACCGCCTGCCCCGACGGGGGCTACCGCCCGCGCATCAACGTCTTCAATTCCCAGAACTGGAACAGGTTCTCCAGCGCGGCCAGCCAGCTGCTGCTCCTGCAGGGCAACTAGCTTCCCTCCCGGGCCGTCATCATGAAGCCCCCGGCCGAAATGCCGGGGGCTTCCGCCGTTTTCGGCACTTGTTGACATGGCCGCGCACCGGCCGTAAGCATTATTCTGGTTGAAAACCCAGTTTCCCGCCCGGACGGCGCGGGAACAAACTCCAGGAGGGGCCATGAACAAGCAGATGTCCTTCACCTCCCTCGAACACGACTTCCGCCACGAGCTGCGGGACAAGCTGGACAAGTGCGAAGACACCTTCGACCTGGAGCGGCAATTCTCGCGGGTGGTTGCCGAGTTCATGCGCCAGGCCCTCGGCGGCCTGGTGGAGGTCGAGAACGAGGACATCAGCCTCGCCCCGAAGGTGAAGCCCTATTACACGCTGAGCACAAGGCTGCTTGGCGACCCGGGCTTCGTGGAGGTCAACTCCAGCTCCGACCTGTCAAACATCCTGGAACGTTTCGCGGAGAAGGCCCGCAACGACTACCTGCACATGGAGAAGAAGGACTCGGGCTCAGACCAGAAGATCCGCAACCCGCAGCGGGGCTGAACAGCGCGGACGACTGAACGGCGGCGCACGGATGAATCAAGGCTGATGGGGCCGGGCCGGCTGGTCCGGCCCTTATTGCGTCTTGGCGGCGCGCCAGGAGGGGGCGTCGGGGTTTGGGGGTGGCTCCGGGGGATTCCCCGGCTGAAGAGGGCTCGGCCCGCCCGTTATTGCTGCCGCAGCATGAGCACGAGGTCGTCGGCGTTGCCCGGGATGCCGTCAGGACCGGCCGAGCGCAGGGTCCCGGCGTTCTCGTCCAGCAGGTAGGGCCCGCCCCAGCCGTCGCGCTTCCAGGAGCTTGGGATCAGGTCCTCCCCGTGCGGCCCGGCGGGCTCGCCGCCGTGCACGGCGCGGTAGGCCTCGCGCAGGGCCTTGTCCCAGTTGGTGCGGCAGATGTCGCCCCGGGGCATCGCCCCCACGGGGCCGCGCCCACGGCAGGGGCACTCGCTGCAGCCGTTGGCGGTGAGCTGCTCCAGGCTGGGGGCGCCCTGCCCCGCCTTGACGAGGAAGGCCGCGACCTCGGCCATGTCCGCCCGTGTGTGCGCCATGCGCAGCGGCTCGTAGAATCTGGAGAAAAAGAGCACGGAGCCCCCGAGTACCAGCACGGCCAGCACTCCCAGCAGGAAGCGCCCGGCCTCGCTCCGGGCCTGGGCTTCGCTCTGGGCGTCGGCCTCGTCTCCGGCGGCGCGAAGGCCCGCCACGGCCTCGATCAACCGGGCCGAGACCTCGGCGGCCCGCCCCGGCTCCGTCAGGAGTTCCTCGGCCAGGGCGCGCGCCCGGCGCACCGGCGTGGTCTGGGGTCCGTTCGCCAGCAGGTCCCTGGCGGCCAGCGCCAGGCACTTCCAGGCCTCGGCCGCCGCATCCGCCCTGCCGGAGCGCTCCAGGCTCCCCGCGCGCAGCCACAGGCGCACCAGATGGTCGGCATCCCTGCCGAAGGTCTCCGTCATTTCCCCGCTCCGGTTTCAAAGAGGCAGAAGGCGTTGTCGCGTCCCTGCCGCAGGTCCAGGTGGGCGGTGAAGTCGTGGTTGCCGATGGAGAAGACACGCACCGGCCGCACCAGCGGCCCGCCATCCCCGGAGACCTCCCCCTGGCAGTAGGCGGGGGCGATGCCGCGCGAGCGCAGGTAGCCCCAGAGCCACTGGGCCTGGGCCTCCATCTGGGCGCGGAATTCCGGCTTGTCCCACTCGGAGGCGGGGGCCTGGCCCTCGCTGGCGGCGATGAAGGTGTAGACCACCGGGGAGTACAGGATGAGGCCCACGCGCTTCACCTGGATGAAGGCGTCCAGTTCGGCGTACCCGGCCTCGTCCAGGGTGGAGGGCTTGAACGTCAACACGTCGGAGCGCGTGAGCTGGCTATCCACCGAGATGGGGCTCACGCCACGGTCCGGGAACACGAGCAGGCGGCTGTCTCCGTCCACGCGCAGGCCCTGCCCCTGCAAGGCGGCGCGCAGGGCCTTGTGGAAGGGCGGCGTCCCATAGATGTAGGCGGGGAACACGGTGAAGAACGTGGCCACGGCCACGGCCGCCCCCCCCGCGCCCGCCAGCCCGCCAAGCCAAGGGGAGAGCACGCGGGCCGCGCCCTCCAGGGCCGCCGCGCCAAGCAGCGCGGCGAAGGGCATCAGAGGCAGGAAGAATCTGTCGCCCATGAACCACTGCTCGAAGCCGTTGATGCGCGCCACCAGCCCAACGAACACCAGCGCCGTGAGCAGCGCGGTGCCGAAGAGCGCGGCCGGGCGGCGGAACATGACGGCGGGCACTGCCCTCCAGCGCAGGCCCCTGGCCCGCAGCAGCCACGCCGCCAGCGCGCCGAGCGCCAGCATGCCCGCCAGGGTCCAGGCCACGGGCGGGGTGAGCACATGGGCGTAGACCATGTCGCGCCCGTAGTGGGCCAGCTTGTCCCAGGTGAGGCTCACGGACTGCTTGATGTAGACCTGCTCGTCGCCGTGCCCGAAGATGCTGGTCCACAGGGTGGCCATCCTGGGTACGAAGTCCGTCTCCGCCTTGACCAGGGCCGAAAAGCCGAGGAATGGCAGCGCAGCGCCCAGCCCGTAGAGCGTGCCGCTCTCCAGGGCGGCCGCGATCCGGCGCCCGTTCAGCAGGTGCCAGGCCACGGGCACCACGGGCAGGAACACCGTCCAGAGCAGGACCGTGGGATGGCACAGCCCGGCGTAGCCGCCCGCGAAGCCCCCCGACAGGAGCGCCAGGTATCTGGCGGCCACGCGCCCGGGGGCCAGCCGGGTGCTCCGCAGAAGCAGGCAGTAGGAAGTCAGGACGAAGGTGATGGAGCTGATGTGCGGCAGCCCGTCGCGGGCCTGCAGGACCATGGCCGGGCAGCAGGCGTAGAGCAGCATGGCCAGGCCCGCCGGCAGGAAGGACAGGCCCGCCAGCCGGGCCGCCCCGAAGACCAGGGCCATGTTGAGGGTATCCAGCGCGGCGGAGAGCATGGGCAGGGTCGCGTCCCCGCAGCCCAGCAGCCTGGAGGCCCCGGCCCCCAAAAGCATGTAGGCCGGCTTGGACCAAGCGCCCTCGGGCGCGATGAGCCCCTGGGCCCACTCGCAGGAGATGCGCGCGTAGGTCCAGACGTCGAAGCCGTCCATGACGGACTGCGGCAGCAGCTTCCAGCGCAGATTCGCGCCCAGGCCCAGCACCGCCGCGAACAGGGCCCACTTCCAGAAGGGGGCCTTGATCACCTGCCCTCCCCGGCCCCGCTCCCCGAACGCCTGGGGGCGGCGCGGCCGCGCCAGTCCCCTCCCAGCTCGGACATGTCGAAAAACTTGGAGGTGGGGGAGTAGCGCGAACCCGGGGCCTTGGTCTTGACGTAGCGCCAGACCAGGGCCTTGCGCAGCAGGCGCGTGCAAATCTCGAAGCGGCCCAGGGTGATGTTGTAGAGCCGCAGGGCGACGAGTTTGGGCGTGCTCATGAGCATGGGCGCAACTCCGAGGCGGCGAGCAGGTAGTCCACGGCGAAGGCCGTGGTGTAGCGGTCGTCCAGCCAGCAGGGGGTGGGCAGGGTCCCGGCGCGCAGGCCGTCGGCCAGCCGGTCCAGGGCAGGGCTTTGGTGCGCGGCCAGGGCGCGCGGATACACGTACTGGGTGCGGCGGCTGTTGCCCCGCCAGTCCACATGCCCCAGCTCCCCGATGCGCGGCTCCACGGCGGCAAGGCCCTTTAGCACGGCATCCGGCAGCCAGGCCTCGTCAGCGGTGAGGGCCATGACCGAGATCAGGCTGCTCAGCGTAATTGTCTGGTAGCCCACGTCCAGCCCGCCGTACTCGATGAACGTGCCCGAGGAGTCCGTGAGGCGGCGCAGGGCCTCCCCCCGCTCCCGGGCCAGCTTGCGGATGCGCCCGTCCCCGGTGAGGGCGGCGTAGCCGTGCAGGGCGTGCAGGGAGGCGGCCATCTGGTTGGCCACGTCCGGGTTGGCGTTGGAGCCCAGCCATAGGAAGGTGGATTCGGCCTCGCGCAGCTCCCGCTCGAAGCTGTCCGCGCCCAGCAGGCGCGCGCACTCCACGAAGGCCGCCGAGGAGAACGACGTGGCGCAGAAGGAGCGCTCGAAGGGGTAGATCTCGCGGGTGGAGCCGTCGGCGTTGCGGGTGGCCAGCCAGTGGCTCCAGACGCCCCGCACCCACTGCGGCAGCACATCCCGACCGTGAAAAAGGTTGTCCTCACTGGGGTAGGCCCAGGCCAACGCCAGGAGCAGCCCTGCCTCCTGGGCGCGGCTGTTGGGCAGGTCCGTGAGGCGGTAGTGCCAGAAGGCCCTGTCGCAGCAGCCGAAGGTGGGGGAATCCGGGTCGCGGTCGATGAAGCCCAGCACCCTGGGCAGCGTGGCCAGGGCCGGGGCCGCGAACAGGGCTTCCAGTTCGCGCGGCTCAGGCATCGGGCGCTCCGCCGGAACTGTCGGAACGGGCCATGGGGTGCTGCCCCGGCTGGTTGAGCAGGCTCAGGCGTATCTGGGATATCTGCTCGGCAAGCAGGCCGTTGATGAAGAACAGCAGCCCGCCCAGCAGGAGCACCACGGCGATGCTGTGCACCCCGGAGGTCATGATGAGCTGGTAGAGCCCCAGGCCCACGCCCAGCACGAACATGCACAGCGCCAGGGGGAAGAAAATCTTGAAGGGCCTGAAGAGCATGAACAGGCGGAAGATGATCTTCAGGAAGCGCAGGCCGTCGCGCATGGGCTGGATGTTGCTGGTGCCCTGCTCCCGGCGCACGATGGTGTGCAGGGGCAGGAACTTCACGAAGTAGCCCGAGTTGATGAAGGCCAGCGTGATGGTGGAGGGGTAGGAGTAGCGCATGGGGTACAGCGGCGCGAACAGGAAGTAGAGCTCGCGCTTCACGGCCCGGAACCCGGAGGTCAGGTCCATGATGGGGGTGCCCCCGATGATCTCGGCCACCTTGCGCAGCATGACGTTGCCGAAGTCGCGCACGGGGTCGGTGCGGCACTGCTTGGTGCGCGAGCCCACAACCATGTCGTAGTCCGGCAGGTGCTCCAGCAGCTTGGGGATGTCCTCGGGCTGGTGCTGGCCGTCGCAGTCCATGACCACCATGTAGGGCCGGGTGGCGCGCTTGGCCCCGCTCTTCACGGTGGCCCCGTTGCCCAGGTTGTAGCGGTGCTCCACCACAACGGCCCCGGCCTCGCGGGCCAGGCGGGCGGTGTCGTCCGTGGAGCCGTCGGAGCAGACCACGATCTCGAAATCCTCGGACACGGCGCGGATGCGCGCGATGATCCCGCTGATGGACTCCTGCTCGTTATAGGCCGGAATGACGACCGAGACTTCTTTGAATGGCACCATCAGTCTTTCCCTCGGAATATGAACTCGAACAGGCGTGTCGAGGACAGGGCCACCCGCTTGAGGTCGTCGGTGTTGCGCAGGAGCTCCCGGGCGCATTGCAGCCAGTAGCCCGGGCGCAGGTAGAAGCGGCGGTAGGCGCGGCGCACCAGCTTGGGCAGCTCGTCCTGGTCCACGCGGCAGTAATGCTTGTTGAACATGCCCTCGGTGTGCAGCCGGGCGAGGTCCGTGGCGCTGCCGTCGGCGATCTCGGGGGCCAGCTCGCGCACGCGCTCGAACAGGGGCGTGCCCGGATAGGGCGTGCAGATGCCGAAGGTGGCCGTGGTGGGGTTGAGCGCCAGCACGTAGTCGATGGTCATCTCGATCGTTTCCCGGGTGTCGCCGGGGTTGCCGATCATCACGTGGGCGTGGGTGGAGAGCCCGATCCGGCGGGCCGCCTTGAAGATGGCCAGGCCCTGCTCCAGCCTGTAGCCCTTGCGGATGCCGTCCAGGACCTCCTGGGAGCCCGACTCCACCCCGAACTTCAGGGTGTGGCACCCGGCCTTTCTGGCCAGGGCCATGGTCTCCTCATCGATCATGTTCACGCGGGCGTTGGCGATCCAGGTGAGGTCCAGCTTCTCGTCGATGATGGCCCGGCAGATGGCGTGGTCGCGCTGGCGGTCCACGAAGAAGGTGTCGTCGCGGAAGTAGACCTCCTTGACGCCCTTGGAGGCGAAGGAGCGCAACTGGTCCATCACGTGCTCGAAGCTCTGGCGGCGGAAGACCTTGCCGTCGAAGGTGGGGGCCGTGCAGAAGATGCACTTGCCCGGGCAGCCCTTGCTGGTGGTGGTGGTCATGTAGGGCATGCGCCTGACCAGCGGGTTGAAATAGTGGATGCCCTTGGGCAGCAGGTCCACGTCCGGGTGGGGCAGCCAGTCCAGGTTCTCCAGGAAGGGGCGCTTTTCGTTCAGCAGGGGCCGTCCGTCCGCCCCGCGCGAACCCAGGCCGAGGATGGAACCGGTCGGCAGGCCGTCGCTTACGGCCCGGGCCAGCTCCAGCACCGTCTCCTCCGGCTCGAACATGACCACGTGGTCCACGCCGGGGTGCTCCAGGCAGGGCCTGGGCATGAACGTGGGGTGGGAGCCGAACACGGCCGTGACGAGGCCGGGGTTGCGCTTCTTGAGCTGCGCCAGGTACCCGGCGTCCTCCAGGAAACTCATGGTGGAGGTGGTCATGAGCACCAGGCCGTAGGCCCCGATGCGCGTGCCCACCTCTTCGGGCTTCATCTGCAGGGCCTGGGCGTCCAGGAAGTCCGCCTCCAGGCCTTCGCGGCGCAGAAGCGTGGTCATCACCAGCAGGTTGAAGGGCGGCACGGTGCCGCCGCCGATGCGGTTGCCCTTGCACCAGCAGCCGTAGAGCACGTCGCGCACGACGTTGCCGGCCTGGCTGGTCATGGGGTTGAGCAGCAGGGTTTTCATTCGGATGGGTCCCGCTTACGCCGGGTCATTCCCAGCGGATTCCGAAGCGCTCCTGCCACATCTGGAACCCAAGCAGGGTGAACACCTGCTTGAACCCGAGCAGCGGCGAGGAGCCGGCCCGGGCGACGACCCTCCCGACGGCGCGGGGATCGAGGATGTGTGGATTGATCGCGCCTGGAGACAGATATTTAGCGACCAGATTGTTCAAGGCGTCTTGATACGCGCCCTGCAGGGGAAAGTAAAACGCCTTTTTCCCGCCCTCGGGCCGCCCGGGGATGACCACGTTGCGCTGGAAATGGGTCCTCAGCGGCAATTTGCCGCGTCCGCCCCTGATCTTGAGGGCCTTGGGCAGCGAAATGGCGAAGCTGGCCAGCCTGTCGCCCAGGTAGGGCACGCGGCCCTCGATGCCCACGGCCATGGTCATCCTGTCGAGCTTGGTCAGGATGTTGTCGGGCAGCCAGTGGCGCAGGTCGTGGCGGTAGGCGGCCTCCAGCGGGTCCGGGGCCTGGTCGATGCGGCGGCGCAGCGGCTCCAGGAACTCCCGGCGGGCGTCGGCCTCGCCCCCGGCCAGGGCCGGGCCCAGCAGGGCCTCGCGCTCGTCCTCACCGAACACGGAGGCGAACAGCAGGTACACCCCGCCCGGGGAGCCCGCCCGCGCAAGCAGGCGCGCCAGGCGCTCGCGCCCGAGCACGCCCATGGAGTCGGGGTAGTTGAAGGCCTTGTCCAGCAGGGAGACGGGCAGCATGTTCACCAGGGGCGCGGCCAGGCCCATGAACGGGGCCAGCGCCCGCATCCTCGGCCTCGCGAGCTTGGCCAGGGCCTCGTGGTGGATGTAGCCCAGCATGGTCTCGTCGGCCCCGTCGCCGCTCATGACCACCTTCACCCGCTTGGAGGCCTCCAGGCAGACCAGGTACAGCGGCAGCAGGATGGCGTCCCCGAAGGGGGCGTCCAGGTGGTAGAGCAGCTCGGGAAACATCTCCAGGCTCTCGGGGGGCACAAGCACGGTGTGCTGCTCGCAGCCCAGGTGGCGCGCGGTGCGCTCGGCCTCCACGGACTCCGAGGGCGCGCCCCGGAAGTCCACGGTGAAGGTCTCCAGGGGCCTGTGCCCGCAGGCGGCCATGGCGGCCGTGACCGCCGTGGAGTCCACCCCGCCGGACAGGAACGCGCCCAGGGGCACGTCGCTCATCAGGTGGGAGGATACGGCCTCCCGCAGAAGACCCGAGAAGCACTCGAAGGCGTCCTCCTCGTTGGTCCGGGGCTCCACCTCGGGCAGGTCCCAGTAGCGCTCGACAATGGGGGCGCGGTTGCCCTTCTGGCGGAAGAAGGTGCCGGGCGGAAGGCTCAAGGCGTCGGCGAAGGCCGTCTCCGGCCCGGGGATGAAGCGGAAGGTCAAAAACAGCGCGGCGGACTTGGGGTTGCCCACCGGGCGGCAGGCCCCGCAGGCCAGCAGGGCCTTGATCTCGGAGGCGAAGGCGAAGCGGCCCTGGTCCCAGGTGTAATAGAGGGGCTTGATGCCGAAGCGGTCGCGCGCGCCGAAGAGCAGGTCGCGCCGGGCGTCGTGCAGCACGAAGGCGAACATGCCCTCGATGCGCGAGAGCATCCGCTCGCCGTGCGCCTCGTACATGCGCAGCAGGACCTCGGTGTCCGAGGAGGTGTCGAAGCTCTGGCCGGACGCCTCGAGCTCGCGGCGCAGCTGGCGGTAGTTGTAGATCTCCCCGTTGAAGACCAGGCTCACGGCCCCGTCGCGGCTGTGCATGGGCTGCGCGCCCCCGGCCAAGTCTATGATGGCCAGCCGAGCGTGGCCCAGGGCCACGCCGCCCGAACGCCATGCCCCGCGCCCGTCCGGCCCGCGGTGGGCGATGGACGCGAGCATCGCGTCGAGGTCGTAGCCGGGGTCAGCCCGAAAGCCGCAGATACCGCACATGGTTCACACCAGCAGCGCCAGGCGAGGGCGCTAGCGCGCCGTGCTCTCCTGGCCCTGGACGTGCTTCTTGCGGGCGTAGCCCTTGATGCCGAGAAGCGTCAGCGCCCCGCGCGCGAAGAGCATGAACTCCGAGAGGCGGCGCACCCGCAAGACCTTGCGCAGGATGGACATGGGCCGGAAGTAGAAGCGCCTGTAGCACTGCTTGAGCAGCTCCGAGAGCTCCCTGCGGGAGAGGTGCTCCTCCCAGATGGGCTCCACGAAGTTGGGGATGGGGTTCAGGGCGTGCTTGCGCCAGATGTCGGGGTCGAAGAGCTTCCTCTCCACGGCCAGGTCGAACATGGCCGTGCCCTGGTAGACGATGCAGATGTTGAACTGGGCGAAGTCCGAGTCGATGGCCACGGCGTTGTCGATCAGCTTCACGATGTCTTCGCGGGTCTTGTGGTGGGGGAAGCCGATGATCCAGTTGGTGGAGGTCGTGATGCCGACCTTGCGGCACAGGCGCATGGCCCGGAAGACCTGCGCCACGCTGATCTTCTTGTTGATGGCCTTGAGGCCCTCGTCGCTGGCGTCCTCCACGCCGAAGAGGATCTGGCGGCAGCCCGCCTTCTTCACCAGGCGCAGCATGTCCTCGTCCACGGCGTCCACCCTGCCCCGGAAGGACCAGACCACGTCCTTCCAGTTCTTGGCCAGGATGGACTCGGCGATGGTCTTGACCCGCTTGGCCGAGGCGTTGAACAGGTCGTCGAAGAAGAAGAACTCGCGGATGCCCTGGGCGTGGTACAGCTCCATCTCCGCCAGGATGTTCTCCACGCTGCGGGAGCGGTAGGTGGAGTACGGCTTGCAGCAGAAGGTGCAGTGGAAGGGGCAGCCGCGCGAGCTGCAGATGGTGCCCACGGGCAGGCCCGTGCCTATGGCGCTGAAATAGCGCTTGAAGTCCACCAGGTCGAAGGCCGGGAAGGGCAGCTTGTCGATGTCCTGCACGTAGCCGGGGGCGCCGGTGTTGACCACCTCCCCGCCCTTGCGCATCCAGACGCCGGGGATGAAGTCGAGGGGCTTGCCGTCCTCCAGGGCGTCCAGGAAGGCGGGGAAGGTCTCCTCGGCCTCGCCGGTGATGAGGTAGTCCACCTCGGGCTGGGCCATGGACTCCGCCGGGAAGAGCATGGTGTGCGGCCCGCCCCAGACGATGGTCGCCTTGGGGAGCGCGGCGCGCAGGCTGCGGGTGAGCATCAGGGCGTCGTAGAGGTTGGGCGTGTAGACCGTGAGGCCGATCACGTCCGGCGCGTAGTCCTTGGCGCGCTGGGAGGCCTGCTCGGGGGTGAGCTTGTCCAGGATGCAGTCGACGAGCTTCACCTCGTGGCGGCCCAGGGCCCGGATGGCCCCGGCCAGGTAGAGGATGCCCATGGGGGGGAACACGCCGATGTCGGTGGCTTCTATGTCCCAGTCGTCGGTGGTCTTGCCGACGTTGGCGTCGGGGACGTTCATGAGCAGAACGCGCATCACTTGCTCTCTGTGGCTATGGTTTTGATCACTTTGGCCGGAACCCCGCCCACCACCGTGCCCGGGGCCACCTCGGAGTGGACCACCGCGCCGGCGGCCACCACCGCGTTGTCCCCGATGCGCGCCCCGCCCAGGATCATGGCGCCCGCCCCGATCCAGACGTTGGAGCCCACCGTGATGGGGGTGCCGGTGTAGGCCCGGCTGGTGGCCGGGATGTCGCAGCGCGAAAAATCGTGGTCGCCGGTGACCAGCACGGCCCCCGGCCCGATGAGCACGTCGTCGCCCAGGGTCAGGCCGCCCTGCCCCGAGGCCAGCACGGCGTTGACGCCGACCCAGCAGCGCTTGCCCGTGACGATGCCCTCGCCCTCGCGGGCGTTGGACACGTAGGCGCAGAGGTAGGCCCCGCGCATCACGCGCGTGCAGTCTCCCAGGGTGATCCCCGCGCGGGAGCCGTGGATGCGGCAGAGCCGGTCCACGTAGACGCTGCCGCCGAAGCGCAGCGTGTCCATGTGCAGAAGCTCGGAGCCGCTCTCCATCACCGGGGCGCTCGACCCCTTGGCCAGAAGCGGCCGGTAGAGCAGCTGGCGCAGGGCCATGCCCGGCAGGCCGGGCACCCAGCCCGCGAGGTACTGGGCCAGCTGTTCCGCCGCGTAGCGCAGGGGCGTGCGGGCGCGGCTCTCAAGGTATTTGCCCAGGGCCCCGGCCGAGGATTCGGCCATGTAGTTGCCCAGCACGTCCTGGCGGCGGCCGCCGCCCTGGCCCTGCGGATCAGGCACCGGCGCCTCCGCTCCACTCCAGGCAGGCCGCGACCACGCGCTCGGCCTCCACCTGGTGCATGGCCGGGTGGCAGGGCAGGCTGACCACGCTGGCCGCCGCGGCCTCGGCGTTGGGGCAGTCCACGGCCAGGGAGTTGGCCGCCAGGTAGGCGTGTTTGTTCAACGCCAGGGGGTAGTGCACGCCCGTGTCGATGCCCTTGGCCTTGAGGTGATCCCTGAAGCCCTGGCGGTCCGCCGGGCGCACCACGAAGAGGTGCGCGGCGCGGCCGCGCACCATGGGCACGGGGTTCAGGGCCTGGAGGCGGTCGGCGTAGTACGCGGCGACCACGTTCCTGGCGGCGTTGTCCTTGTCCAGCACGCGCAGGCGCTCGCAGAGCAGCGCGGCCTGCATCTCGTCCAGGCGGGAGTTGAAGCCGGTCATCACGCACTCGCCAGAGGCGTCCTGCCCGTAGAAGCGCATGCGGCGCAACCGCTCGGCCATGTCGCCGTCCTCGGTGACGACCGCGCCGCCGTCGCCGTAGCAGCCCAGGTTCTTGGTGGGGTAGAAGCTGAAGGCGGCGGCCTTGCCGAACAGCCCGCAGGACACGCCGTTGATGGCGGAGCCGGTGGACTGGGCGCAGTCCTCGATGATGGTCAGGCCCAGGTCCGAGGCGGCGCCCAGGATGGGGCCCATGGCGCAAGGCACGCCGTAGAGGTGCACCGGCAGCACGGCCGTGGCGCCCAGGGCCGCGGCGCGGCGCAGGGAGTCGGGGTCCAACGTGAGGGTCCTGGGGTCCACGTCGGCAAACACGGGCACGCACCCGGCGCGCAGCACCCCCACGGCGCTGGGCGGGGCCGTCAGCGCGGGGACCACCACCTTGTCGCCGGGCTTCACCCCCGCTGCCCACAGGGCCAGGGTGATGGCGTCGGTGCCGTTGGCCACGCCCACGCAGTGCCGCGCGCCGAGCCAGGCCGCGAACTCGCGCTCGAAGCGGGCCACGTTGGGACCCAGGATGATCTGGGGGCTTACGAGCACGTCCGTGGCGGCCTTGGCCAGCTGCGGGGCGATGGGCTGGGACACGGCCGCCATGTCGAAGAAGGCCACCCTGCCCTCGCCCAGCGCGGGGCGGCCCGTGCGGCCCACGGTCTTGTCGATGATGAACAGGGGGCGCTTGCGGGTCTGCTCCAGGTTGATCCAGAGGTAGCCGCCGATGGTGGCGAAGCCCACGAAGAGCAGCGTGATGACCGCCAGCTGCGAGAGCATGATGGAGGGCCAGCCCGGCGTGGTGATCAGCCCGGCCATGGAGCCGAGCACGATGTAGACCATGGCCGCCAGGCACAGCCCGGTGAGCCCCAGGCCCATGAGCCCGAAAATCTTGATGGGGAAGCTGGAGAAGGCCACGATGGACTGCAGGGCGTAGGAAATCTTGCGCCCCAGGCTCCACATGCTCCTGCCGTGCTTGCGCTGGGCCCTGTGGTAGGAGATCACGGCCCGGTCGAAGCCCGCCCAGACGATGAGGCCCATCAGGGAGGTCTTCTTCTCCTCGGATTGCAGCAGCACCTCCACCACGGCCCGGTCCAGCAGGCAGAAGTCGAAGCCGCCGGGGGGCATGTCCTTCAGGGCGATGCGCCTGAACAGCCACTGGAAGGTCTGCGCGAACAGGCGGGAGGCCAGAGGGTCGTCGCGCCCGGCCCGGGAGCAGAGCACCACCTTCTTGCCCTCGCGCCAGTGGGCCACCATGTCCTCGATGAGCTCGGGCGGGTCCTGCAGGTCGGCGGAGAGGATCACGGCCGCGTCGTGCCCCGCCACCTGGGCCAGGCCGGCGGAGATGGCCACGAAGGAGCCGTGATTGCGCGAGAGCAGGATGCCGCAGACGCGCGGGTCGCGCCGGGCCAGCTCCTCGATGACGGCCTGGGAGTTGTCCGGGGAGCGGTCGTTGACGAACTGGAGCGTCAGCTCCACGTTGGCCTTGTCGCAGGCGGCCACGATGCGCTCGTACAGCTCGGGCAGGCTCTGCTCGTTGCCGTACACCGGAACGACGACGGCGATTCGCGGGCGAAGATTCAGCATTGGGAGCACTTCATGTCCAGGTTGGGGGCGGACCCGCGCCAGTCGCCCGCTGTGCAGAAATATCCGTCCGGCCCTTCCTTCAAGGGCGCGCCGCAGATGCACACCAGCCCGGCCGCCCGGGCCGGGTTGCCCTTGACCAGGGTGAAGGGCGGCACGTCCCGCGTGACCACGGCCCCCGCGCCCACCAGGGCGTACGGACCCACGGTGACGCCGGGCAGGATGATGGAGCCCGCGCCCAGGGAGCAGCCGTGCATGAGGCGCGTCAGGGGATGCTCCACGAAGCGCTTGGAGCGGGGGTAGGTGTCGTTGGCGAAGCTCACGCCGGGGCCGATGAACACCTGGTCCTCCACGCGCAGGCCGTCGTAGAGGGCCACGTGGTTCTTGACCGTCACGTTGTCCCCGAGCACCACGTCGTTCTCGATGAACACGCCGTCGCAGATGTTGGCGAAGCGCCCGATGCGCGCCCCGGGCAGCACGTGTGCGAAGGCCCATATCCGCGATCCCTCCCCCACGTGGGGGCTCTCGCAGATGCCTTGGGGATGCACGAAATAGTCCGGGGCGGTGCTCACAACATGTGTCCTTGGAGAGTGGCGATGGGTTCCGGGGCGGCGGCGCCGCGGCCAGCCAGCGGGCGGGCGGGCGGGGCGCCCATGCTGGCGTGCGGTTTTATGCCATTCGCGGCGCAGTTGGCAACCTCCGCGCGGGGCCGGTATGCACCCCGGCCCCGGGTTTGTCCAGCGGCGCGGGGCCTACCGCTCCCGGCGCTCCGCCTTGGCCAGGCGCAGGAAGGAGCCGTCCAGCCCCAGGGCGCGCATGGAGAGCACGCCCAGCGCCGAGTTGAAGAGCATCTGCGCCAGCGGCAGCACCAGCGACAGCGGCACCGCGGGCTCCAGGGGCAGCCCGAGCATGGCGAAGGCGTAGACCACGCTGGCCTGGTACACCCCGATGCTGCCGGGGGCGGAGGGCAGCAAGGCCCCGAAGTTCACCAGGGAGAAGACGAGCAGGGCCTCCATCACTCCGCCTGGCACATGGAAAGCCTGGAAGCCCACCCAGAAGGTCAGGCCCTCCACGAGCCAGACCATGAGGCCCAGGGCCGTGAACCAGGCGAAATTCGCGTCCGCGCGGACGAAGGCCAGCGAGTCCCGCAGGGAGCCGATCAGGCCCTCCAGCTTCGCGCCCGGACCGGCGGGCAGCTTCGCGGCCAGGGAGAGCAAGAGGCCGGTGACTCCGGGCACGGTCTTGAGCGCCACCAGCACGGCCAACGCGCCCAGGAATATGGCCGAGGCGGTCAGCAGGATGCCCAGGGCGACGCCCTGGTAGCCCGGCTCCACATGCACCGAGAGGATGGCCAGCAGGAAGATGAGCAGCAGGGCCAGCACGTCGAAGATGCGCTCGATGAGCACGGACATGATCCCGGCGGAAAGGGCCACCCCGCGCAGCCGCTTCAGCAGCAGGGCCCGGGCCACGTCCCCGGCCTTGGCCGGGAGGATGTTGTTGACCAGGTTGCCCACCAGGATGATGTGGGCGGAGGCAGGCAGAGGCACGGACAGCACAGGCTCCAACAGGCGGGACCAGCGCGCGGCGCGCAGGGCCAGGCCCAGGGCGTAGAGGCCGAAGAGCGCGGCGGTCCATCCGGGGCTCAGGCTGCCAAACCCCTGGACGATGGCCTCCAGCCCCACGACGTGGAGCACCCAGGCCAAGAGCGCCAGGCTGATGATCAGGCCCGCGTGGCGTTTCAGAAGAGAGAGGAACTTCATGCCGTTGCCGCGCTTTGAGGGTTGAGCGCGAGGGACGGGGCTACTGCGCGCCGCCGGCGGGGCCGCACGCGGTTGCGGTGTTGCGGAACAGCGACCACGCGCCCTGCTCGCCCACGAACTCCAGGCCGGGAATCCGCTCCAGGATCTTCCTGGCCTCGGGCACCCGCGTCAGGACCCAGCCCGACTTGAGCGGCCCGGCGAAGTTCTTGTCCTCGGGGAAGCGCATGTCGTTGATGCCCATCTCGGGGGGGATGAACATGAAGGCCGAACCCGTGGAGTAGCTCCCGAACACCAGGGCCGTGTTGCACCAGGGCGAGGGGGCGCCCTTGCGGTAGGTGATCTTGCTGAAGAGCTCCCGGTGCTCGTGGGCACCGGCCCGGGCCGTGACGCCGCTGTACTCGGTGCCGCCCACCATGCGCATGTCCGTCATGAGCGCGGGGGCAAGGGCCAGCTGCAGCGCCAGCACGGGCATGAGCCAGCGCAGCCGCACGGTGCGCGCCATAATCAGCAGCGAACACACGAAATGGGGCATGCCCAGGCGCAGGCCCGTCATGCCCACGGCGGCGTAGTAGTAGAAGAACGACGCGGCCAGGATGCTCCCCAGGTTCACGACATGGAAGACGGCCAGCCCGGCGAGCTTCCCGCCGTCCGGGGCGGAGGCGGTCCGCTCCTTGAGGGTGAGCAGGGGCGCGGCGAAGGCGTAGGCGATCACCATCCAGAAGAGCATGAGCTGGGCGCTCAACTGCTCCGGCTCGAACACGCCCAGGAAGTTGGTCTTGATCAGGGCGGCCAGCGGCCCGGCGTCGCCGCGCAGCAGGCTTGAGTACACGGCCATGCCGAAGCGGCTGCCGGGGAAGGGCTCGTAGGGGTACGGGGCCGCGAACAGCACGTACCCCGCGAAGCACAGGGCGAAGCCGCCCACGGCCTTGGCCATGCCCACGGCCCAGGCCCTGGGACTGCGCATCCGGTCGAAAGGCATGTGGAAGGCGAAAAACAGCAGGGCCCAGCTGTAGCGGGTGAGGCCCGCGCAGCCGATCAGCAGCCAGAGCGCAGCGCTGAACGCACCCGCCCTGCCGCCGGCCTCGATGTGCCTGAAGAAGAGCCCGGCCAGCGCGATGGCCACGGAGAACTGGAACGCCTCCGACATCATGATCGGCGTGAACATCTGTAGGTAGAGGCAGGTGCCGAAGAAGGCTAGGCAGAACAGAATGTAGCGCGCGCCAGCCCGCATGAGCCAGGGCAGCAGGGCCAGTGCGGCGGTCAGGAAGCCGATGTTGACCCAGACCGGGGTCTGGGGCTTCCAGCCCGCCACCTTGCCGATGGCGGCGTAGAGCATCTGGAACCACATGCTGTGCGCGGCGAAGGTGCCCACGCCGAACCTGGCGGCCGGGGCCGTCAGCTCCTCGTAGCCGTAGTACCCGCCCTTGAGCCCCACGCTCACCAGGGTGGCGATCTCGTGCCAGAACACGCAGGGGTCGCCGTTGGAGGGGAAGTGGTCGGCGATGGAGGCCTTGAGCACGTGGTGGACCAGCACGTACACGCCCAGAAACGGCAACGCGCACAGCATCGCCCACAGCGCGTACGCGCCGAGCCTTTCCCTCAGGTGGCGCATCAGAAGAACACCTTGCCCTGTTTTGACCACACCTGGGCCCATTTGCCGTACATCTGGATGCGGATCAGCTCCACCACGTCGTCGTGGTCCACGTCGCCGTAGCGCAGGCAGCGCAGGTTCAGCCAGCGCCTGGCCCCGATGGGCGACCACTCGGCCGAGCCGCGCAGGCGGTCCACCGGGCGGTTGCCCTCGGTGAGAACGGTGATGGAGCAGTCCTCGCCGGACATGCGCGGGAACCACACGGCCTTGTCCCGGTCGCGCGAGACCTCCACGGCCAGCACGGCGGGCTGCTGCGGGTCGGTGGGGCTGATCACGTCCCAGCCCTCCGCGTCGCCCTTGGCCAGGGTGACGTTGGACGACCTCTCCCAGCTGATGGTCTGGGCGATGTTGGAGCAGGAGAGCAGCTGCCCCTTGGCCAGGGGCGTGGCCTTGAACGGCTCCACGCAGGAGCAGCGCACCGCCAGGAAGAAATCCGAATAGAGGGTGAGCCCCGCGGCCACGGCCGCCACGCACAGCAGTGCGGGGAGCCAGACGCGCGGGGAGGTGAGGTTCTTCATAATTGGTGTGAACGGAGTGCCCTATATCGGCCCGCTCCGCAACATCCGGGCATCTTGCAGCCTGTTCAAAAAGCCCGTTGGCAAGGCGCACGAAAAAGCCAAGGCCGACGCGTATCTGTCATACGCGAGGGTTTGGCTTTTTCGAGGCAACGCAGCCAGCGGGAATCTTTCAACAGGCTGCTAGAGGTATTTGGGCAGGTGCTCCCTGTAGTACTCCAGGGTCCTGGCCACGCCCTCGCGCAGCTCCGTCACCGGGGACCAGCCCGTGACGCTGTGGATCTTGGTGATGTCGGAGAAGAAATCGCCCGGCTCCTGGGTCTTGCGTTCGGCGCTGAAGGGCGTGAACTCCCAGGGCGTGTCGGTCATGGAGGTGATGACCTCGGCCAGCTCCAGGAAGGAGGACGGCCTGGAGTGCCCCACGTTGAAGGTCTGCCCCTCGGCCTCGGGCACGATGGAGAGGTACAGCAGGGCGTCCACGCAGTCGTCGATGTAGAGGAAGTCGCGCATGATGCGGCCGTCGCCGTAGACCGGGATGGGCTTGCCCTCCAGGGCCAGGCGGATGAACCAGTTGGCCACGCCGAACTTGTTGTGGCGCATCTGGGCGCGGGGGCCGTAGATGTTGGTCAGCCGGGCCAGCACGCAGGGGATGCCGTGGTTGCGCTGGTAGGAGCCGATGATGTGCTCGGCCGCCAGCAGCGAGATCTCGTAGATGCCCTTGGGCTGGCAGAGGTTTTCCTCGGTGGCGGGCAGCTTGAGCACCGGGCCGTACTGCCCGCGCGAGCCCAGCTTGATGACCTTGGCCCTGGGGTTGTGCTTGCGCAGGGCCTCCATGAGCACGGCCGTGCCCGTGATGTTGATGTCGATATCAGGGAAGGGGTCGCACAGGCTCTTCAGGTGGCAGACCTGCGCGGCGGAGTGGAAGACGTAGTCCTGGCCCCGCACCAGCCACTCGATGGCGGTGCGGTCCCGGATGTCGCAGTAGTTGACCGCGCAGGCTTCGCCCAGCTCCGCCACGTTGAAGGGGTTGCCGCCGTACTCCTCGATCATGGCGTCCACCAGGGTCAGCTTCGCCCCGAGCCGGTGCAGGCGCACCGCCAGGCTGGAGCCGAGGAATCCCAGCCCGCCCAGAATCAGGACGCGCTTGCCGGACAACGCTGCTTTGAGGTCCTGCTCGGAGAGGGACCGGGGTGCTGTCGTGTTCATAAGTCCTTACGGTCTCGGTGTGGTGTTGGCGGGCCGCCGCGCGCGGGGCGGGCGCTGCGCCAGGGGGAGACATATCATCTCACCCCCGGGCGTCAATCCCGCGCTCTCGGCCCGCGCTCTTGGCCCACGCTCTCGGCCCACGCTCTTGGCCCGCGATATTGGCCCGCGCTATTGGCCCGCGCTATTGGGACTTCTGCCGCCCGGCAACGATGCGCCTGAAGGCGTCCGTGCCCGCGAGTCCCTCCAGGAAGCGCCTCGTGTAGGCTTCGGAGCTGGCCTTGTCCAGGTGCGAGCCGTCGTAGGTGCGCAGGTCGTCCGTCTCCACGCCCACGGCCTCCCCGCCGATCTGGCGGGCCAGGGCCTGCTCCTGGCCGGGGCACCAGCCGCCGCTGGGGATGTTGCCCACGACCACCGACGTCCCCCACTGCCTGAAGGCCTCCGTCAGCTCGCCGGGCATGGCGTACTGCTGCACGCAGGGCTCGTCGGCCTTCTTGATGGGCATGTGGGGGGTGTCCAGCCAGTCGTCGCGGAACCAGCAGCCGTTGATGGTGGAGCGGTACGTGGCGTTGAAGGACTGGCGCGGGTAGAGCCAGGAGTACATCGGCTGCGAGACCAGGGCCGCCGCGTTCTTGACCCGCCAGAGGGTCTCGCCGGAGAGCACGTACTTGAAGCTGGTGAGCCAGCTGGTCTCCATGGCCTCCTTGGCGGCCTGGAACATGGCGTTGGCCACGAAGGAGGGCACCGTGAACACCACGGCCTTGGGGTGGATGCCGTGCTTCTTCATGATGGCCAGGGGGAACTCCCAGCCGGTGGCCCCGTCGATGGCCAGGTTGAAGATGCGCACGCCGTGGGCCTTGGAGAAGGCCTCCACCTGCCGCCAGTCGAAGCCCAGCAGGGAGCGCGAATCGCCCAGGAGCACGATGTCGGCCTGGCGGGCGTTGTCAACGGAGGGCCCGATGCCGTGGTAGAGCACGTAGTAGTGCGTCTCGGTCAGGCCCCACTGCAGGTCGATGTACCAGTCCGCGCCGGGAGGGGTGGGCTTGATCGAGAGGTAGGGCGTGCGCCCCCCGCCGAAGTTGAACGCCCCCGTGAAGAAGAGGACCGCGGCGGCGAACACCAGCAGCACGACGGTCATGTACACTTGGTAGCGGCGGAGCTTCATGGCTGTCCTAGAACTGGAAGTACAGGAATTCGAGGCTCTTGAAGGAAGTGAACACCGTGAGCACGCTCGCGGTGAGCAGCACCGCCACCACCAGGGCCCACCCCAACGTGGGCTTCCAGACCAGCCCCCGCAGCAGGAAGTGGCGCTCGCCCCTGTACAGCCCGATGCCGGGCGAATACCGGCGCAGCACCTGCTGGGTGTTGGGCAGGATGAACACCGCCGCCAGCAGCAGGCCCAGCGCCGCCATCTCGCGGATGTCCATGGCGTTCAGGGCCGCGTAGTCCCGCCATTTGCCGAAGTCGAGCATGGAGCGCATCACCGTGGTCCCGCTCTGCAGGGTGTCCGCCCGGAACATGACCCAGGCGAAGTTCACGGCCAAGAAGGTCAGCAGGCAGGAGAGCGCGTTGGTGACCAGGTTGCCCTGCCCTCCCCCCGCCCTGGGGCCGAACCCCAGGAGCTTCTTGAGGTCGCGCCAGAGGTGGTTGACCATCAGGTAGGCCGCGTGCATCAGGCCCCAGACGATGAAGGTCCAGCCCGCGCCGTGCCAGACCCCGGCCAGGAACATGGAGACTGCCAGGTTCACGTATTTGCGGACCGCGCCTTTGCGGCTGCCGCCCAGGGGGATGTAGAGGTAGTCCCGGATGAAGCGCGAGAGGGTGCGGTGCCAGCGCTGCCAGAAGTCCACGGCGCTGCGGGCCTTGTAGGGCGAGTGGAAGTTCACGGGCAGCTTGATGCCCACCATGCGCGAGAGCCCCAGGGCCATGTCGGAATAGCCCGAAAAGTCGAAATAGAGCTGCAGCGTGTAGGCCAGGGAGCCCTTCCAGGCCATGTAGAAGGGGATGAGCTCCTTGCCGGCGCTCTCCTTGAAGGCGATGTTGGCCATGTAGGCGATGTTGTCCGCCACCACCACCTTCTTGAACAGGCCCATGGCGAAGAGCGTCAGCCCCACGCCCAAGTCCATCATGTTGAAATAGTGCCGCTTCCGGGTGTTGAACTGCGGCATCATCTCGTTGTGGTGCAGGATAGGCCCCGCGATCAGGTGCGGGAAGTAGGAGACGAACAGCACGTAGTTCAGCAGGCCGTAGCGGTGCACCTGCCGGGCGTAGCAGTCCACCAGGTAGGCGGTCTGGGTGAAGGTGAAGAAGCTGATGCCCAGGGGCAGCTCAATGGGCGGGTTGGGCAGGTTCGCGCCCAGCAGGGCGTTGGCCGCGCCCACCAGGAAGTTGGTGTACTTGTAATAGAGCAGCAGGGCCAGGTTCAGGGCCACGCCCAGGGTGAGGATGCGTTTGGCCTGGCGCTGGCTCCCGGCGGCCTTCCTGTCCAGAATGGATTCCCCGACGAAGTAGTTCATCAGGATGGAGGCGCCCAGCAGCACCAGGTAGCCCGCCTTCCACCAGCCGTAGAAGAAGATGGAGGCCGCCGCCATCCAGGCGATGCCCCACTTGTGGGACCACCGGCTCAGGACGAAATACAGCCCCAGCGTGATGGGCAGATAGAAAAATATGAATTCAATGGAGGAGAAAAGCATCGCGATCCTTCATCACAGGGCGTGCTCAGGGCCGGGGGGCTGCCACGCGGGAGCGGGCGCCGCGGGCGGGGACGGTCCGGCGGGCTGCCGGCCATCAGGGCCGTGGCCGCGAAGCCGTTTTTTGGACGAGGCACCGGGCAAAGTCAAGGAATTGGGGCTCCGGCCCCGGGGCAGCGCCCGCGCCCTCCCCGGACGGGCGCGCCATGGCGCGCCCTCGGGAGACCGGGCCGTCCGGCCGCTGGCGGGTCGGCGGCTAGAAGCTGACGCTCACCGCCAGCTCGCCGCCGTAGGTGGTCACCTGCGAGTTGCCGAACACGGTCGAGGCCGTGCCGCGCAGCGTCCACTGGTCGTTGATCTTGTAGGATGCGCCCGCGAACGCGCTGCCCCAGTCGGCCGCCACCGGGGCCGCGTCCAGCTTGTAGGAAGGGGCCACGATGGTGGTGAGGGAGGCTTTCACCATGCGGTTCCTGTCAGCGAACTCGTGGTTCCATTTCACTTCCGCGAAGGGCTGCCAGTTGCCCACGTCGGCCAGCACGCGCCAGCCGAGCTGGCCGACCAGGGAATCCCTGACCTGCTCCCCGTAGGCCAGGGCAGTGACGCCGCTGGTGCCGGACTCGGTGAAGCTCTTGATGCGCACCTGCTGGGCCACCAGGCCGGCCACCGGGCCGGTGGTCACGGGCCCCAGGCAGATGTCGCCTCCGGCCCGCACGGCCAGCGCCAGGGAATCGCCGGTGGTGTTCGCGCTGTTCTGGTCGGTGAAGATGCCCAGCGTCACCGGGCGGTTGATCTTGTCCTGGATCAGGCCGTAGCTCCCCACCACGCTGCCCCAGACTGGGCCGGCCTTGTAGGCCGTGTACAGGCTGAAGGTCTGGTCGTTCTGGTCGTAATAGCCGTTCTGGGAGAAATTCTGGGTCTGGGTTCCGGCGGTGAAGGCCGCGCCCAGCACGAGCCCGAACGACGTCTGGTAGTCAGCCCCCGCCGTGCCCGTGAAAGGGGTGCCGGACTGGTCTGAAAAGCCCGGCGTATTTTTGATGTTCAGGGCTCCGGCGCCGCTGCTGAGCCATACGTTCACGCCGCTTGGCCCGCGCTGCCGCCCGGCGAGGTCGATCTGCCCCTGGATGGTGGCCGCGCGCGCAAGCCCTCCCTGCACCGGGCCTTCCGCCAGCAGGGACATCTGGACCGGCGCGGTGAGCAGGCTGTGCTCGTAGTCGGCCTCGATCTGCTGGCCCGCCTGGGTGTAGTGCACGCCGTTCTGGCCGATGAAGAGCGTGCTCTGCGTCTGGGCGGGCGTGACGTCGGCCCAGCTCACCATCAGGGGGGCGAGCGTGGGGGCCAGGGTGTTGGAAGGCAGGACCGAGGCCGGCGTGAACCCGAAGAGGGCCGGATGCCGCACGATGAGCCTGGTCAGGCTGTCGATGTCGGCGGGGATGTAGCGCACCCCTGCGGCGGTCAGGGTCGCCCAGTGGTCGAGCATGTAGCCGTAGGAGCGCAGGTACAGCTCGGTGCTGACGCCCGGCAGAAGGTTTCCGCCCAGGCCGACGTTCTCGGCGTAATTGTAGGAGTTGGGCACCATGATGGTGCGCGCGCCCGCGGCCTGCAGCGTCGCGACGCTCACCGCCAGGTTGGTGCTGATTGCGTGGAGGAAGCCCGGGTTCTCGGCCAGCCAGTTGGGGTTCAGGGCCTGCATCAGGCGCACGAAGGTGGTGTCGTTGTCGCCGGTTTTGACGACATAGAGGGCGTTGGGGTTGACCGGCCCCGAAGCGAGGAAATTCTGGATCTGATGGATGGTGGAGACGTTGGAGGGCGCGCCGACGCCGGAAAGGTAGGGGTCCCTGTCAGAGGCGCGCAGCGGCTGGGTGAAGGCTCCGCCGTTGGCGTAGTTGCTCCCCCCGCCCCCGATGGCTCCGCCGAACACGCCGAACTTCCCCGCGAGGATGAGCGAGTTCATGAGCCCGGGCCCCGCCCATCCGCCGGTGGCGCCGTTGGCCACGGCGACGGCCACGGACTGGTCCATGCTCGCGCTGCCCGTGGTGTGGTAGCGGAAGTAGCCGCTGTCCAGGGTGCTGTCGCCGAAGCCGACGTACTGATTGAACCCCGCCGCGCCCGCCGGGGCGGCAGCGTGGGCCAGGGCGAACGCGAACAATGCGAGAGCAAGGGCGATCCGCTTCATCATGGGGCCGTTTTCCTTTCGTTTCACAGTAAATACAGGTGGGGTAACCGGCCCCAGGCATCCCTGGAATGCGCGTTCAAAGCCTTATCTGTTTGGCGCGCTTCTGGAAAGCCATATTCCGCACTGCCGGATGTTCGTGAGCTGGCGATCCAGAATCCCGATGCGGATTTCCCGAATTGCACCCTGAAGGACAATAAAAACGGGCTGCGATCGTTATATCGCAGCCCGTGGTTTGGCTGGCGCGCCAGGGAGGACTCGAACCCCCGGCCGGCTGCTTAGAAGGCAGCTGCTCTATCCGCCTGAGCTACTGGCGCGCAGGGCCACACTCCTACCCGCAGGCCAGGGCTTGGTCAAGGCGCGCCGCCTTGACACTTGCCCCGCCAGGATTCACAACACGCCCATAACGTTCCTTCACGGAGGCTCCATGAAGCTGCGCGTCCTCGGATGTTCGGGGTCCGACCTGCCGGGCCATCACCTGACGTCCTTTCTGGTGAACGGGCACATCCTGCTGGATGCGGGCTCCGTCACCTCCAGCCTCTCCCTCGAGGAGCAGGTGCGCATCACGGACATCTTCGTCACCCACCCGCACCTGGACCACATCAAGGACATCCTCTTCCTGGCCGACAACCTCATCGAGTTCGTGGCCCAGCACAACCACCCCCCGGTGAATCTGCGCGCCATGCCCGAGGTGCTGGACGCCATCTCCACGCATCTGCTCAACGACACCATCTGGCCCGACTTCACCGTGATCCCGGCCAATTCCCCGGTGCTCAGCTACGCGCCCATGTCTCCGGGCGTGCCCGTGGTGGTCGGCGGCCTCACCGTGACCGCCTGCCCTGTGAACCACGCCAAGCACGCCAGCGGCTTCATCATCCACGGCCCCGGCGAGGACGAGGCCTTCGCCTACACCGGGGACACCGGCCCCTCGGACGGCTGGTGGGCCTTCCTGGCCGCGCTGCAGCGGCCGGTGAAGAACATCGTCACCGAGGCGTCCTTCCCCAACCATCTGGAGGACCTGGCCCGCATCTCCAAGCACCTGACGCCCAGGATGCTGCGCGCCGAGCTGGCCAAGCTGCCCTACAAGCCCAAGGTCTTCATCTACCACATGAAGGCCCCCTTCTCCGAACAGATTCAGGAGGAGCTGCACCTGGCCCTGGACGGCTACTCCTTCCACCTCATGCGCGAGGAAGACTCCTTCGAGTTCTAGCCGCGCCCGGAGCACGCCCTGAGCACCCGCCGTTTCTCCTCCTTCCCGGAGTTCGAGGCCTGCCTGGACTCCCTGGGACTCTTCCACATGGACATGGGCCTCTCCCGCATGGAGCGCGCCCTGGCCGCGCTGGGGCTCACGCGGCCCGCCTGCCCCGGCGTGCAGGTGGTGGGCACCAACGGCAAGGGCTCCACCTCCACCATGCTGGCCGCCATGCTCAAGGCCCACGGGCTGCGCGCCGGGCTGTACACCTCGCCGCACTTCGTCAGCCCCAGGGAGCGCATCCGCGTGGACGGCGCACCCGCGCCGGACGAGCTCTGGCTGGAGGCCGCCGAGGCCGTGCTGCGCGTCTCGGCGGATGTCTCGCCCGAGCTGCGCCTGACCTACTTCGAGCTGCTCACCGTGATGGCCGCCTGGATCTTCCGCGCCGCCGGCTGCCGCGCCGCCGTGTTCGAGGCCGGGCTGGGCGGCGCGCACGACGCCACGTCCGCCATCAGGCACGACCTGCTGCTCGTCACGCCCATCGGGCTGGACCACGAGCGCGTCATCGGCCCCACCCTGGCCCACATCGCCCAGGACAAGGCCCGGGCCATGCGTCCGGGCGTGCCCGTCATCGCCGGGGAGCAGGTTCCCGAGGCGGCGGCCATCCTCGAGAACCACGCCGAGGCCACGGGCGCGCCCCTGACCAGGGCTGCCGACATGGCCATCCCGCCCGACTGGCCGGACGCGCCCGCCCTGCCCGGCCCGCACCAGCGCGGCAACCTGCGCCTGGCCCTGGCCGCCGTGCGCTCCCTTGCGGACCTGCACGTGCTGGAGCCCGACCCTGCGGCGCTGCGCCGGGCCGCGCGGGAGGCATTCATCCCGGGCAGGCTGCAACTGGTAACGACAGATTCAGGGCCGGACTTCCTGCTGGACGGCGCCCACAACCTGCCCGGGCTGGAGTGCCTGCGCGCCGCGCTTGAGAGCCTGGGCGTCAGGCCCTCGGCCATGATCTTCGCCTGCCTGGCCGACAAGGACCTGGAGGCCATGCTGCCGCTGGCCGCCGCCCTGACGGACGGGTCCATCCTGGTGCCCGCGCTGGACGCCCACGGCCGCGCCCTGCCCCCGGACGAACTGGCCGCACGCCTGGGGCCGAGCGCCACGCCCGTGGCGGACGCGGGCGAAGCCCTGGAGCGGGTGCGAGGACTTGAGGGGACGGTGTTGGTCTGCGGGTCGCTGTATCTGCTGGCGGACGTGTACAAGGTCCGCCCGGCGTGGTTGGAGCCAACTGGGAGCTAGAGAGGAAACGTGGGGGGAGGGGCCTCCGGCGGGCAAAGGGCTTCGCCCTCTGCACTCCCGCTTGGCTTCGCGCAGGGGGCGGAACGCTTTCTGAACGGGTGGGAACGGAGACCGCCTGCGCGGTCCCCGAGAAAAACCTACAAGTAGGCCCGGTTGGCCTTCTTCCTGGCGGAGCGGCCCAGCAGGTAGCCGAACAGCCAGCCGCCGAAGAACACGCCGGCCCCGGCCAGGAACCATTTCACGTCGGAAATGTCGCGCAGGGTCTCGTTCTCGCGGCGCAAGCGCTCCATCTCCTGCTTGGCGGCGTCATGGGCGGCACGCATCTCCTGGAAGCTCTTGGTCATCTCGGCCACGTTGGCGTTGGCCTTGGAGAGTGCCTCGTACTCAGACTTGAGCCTGGCGGCTTCGGATTGGCTGGCGCTCAGGTTCTTCTGGAGGTTCTTGTTCTCCTCCTCGTACTTGCCGATGATGGCCTCGACCTTGCCCGCCTTCTCCACCAGGTCGGCGTTGCGGGCCTTGAAGTCCTCGAATTGGACCTTCACGGGCGCGTCCGGCGAAAGATAGCGCTTGAGCACCCAGCCTTCCTTGCCGGTGTCCGTGCGCACCATGGCCCATTCGCCCTCGTCCCGGATCTTTTCGATACGTGACCCGCTCCTGACCATCTGGACGATCTTGTTGTCCATGGAGGGCCCGGTCCGCACCGTGATCTCCTGCACGTCGGAAACGTAGAGCTGCTGCGCCCATCCTGGGGCAGGCAAGAACAACAGCGCCGCCAGGGCAGCCATCAGGCATTGGATACGCATCTTGATCCGCCGTGGATTCGATAAAGGGGAAGAAAACAACAACCGGTCGCCGCTCATATGCCGCAGGCCTGGCACGATAGTCAAGAACGCCCCGCAATTCAAGAGGTTCGCTACGGACTGTTGCTTTGCCGCGCCGGTTGCGATATCGCCCGGACATGGAAGAGACCCAGAACGCAGCTCACTTCATGAGCTTGATCGATCAGGCCTCCAGCTACCACGAGCTGGCCGTATTCCGCTCCCGATATTTCACTCTCATGGAGCGGACCCTCCCCAAGGAGGCCTGCCGCCTGGTCAAGGATCACTGGAACAAGAAAGCCAAGGATCCCAAGCTCCCCATCGCCCCCGCCTCAAAAGCCTGAGCGGGGATCGCCTCCGGCCATTCGCGCCCTAGCGCGCCTTCTTCGGCTCGAACGTGGCGGTCAGCCATGCGGCGGCCCTGTCCACGTAGGCCCCTTCCTTCACGCTCAGCAGCCAGCCCACCGCCCCGAGCGCCACGAACTTCAGCCACGGCGCGAACGACGCGAAGGCCACGTCCAGGTAGCTCAGAACAGGCTGGTGCACCAGATAGATCGCGTACGACGCGCCCGAGAGCCACAGCACCCAGGCCCGCTGCCCAAGGCGCTCGGCCACGGGCGTGGCGAACAGCCCCACAAACAATGCCAGCGTCCATGCCAGGGAGGCGAACCAGGGTTTCGTCCATCCCAGCAGCGACCACACCAGGCACAGCCCGCACGCGCCGAAAATCAAAGCGCCCAGGTTCCTGTCCACGATCCAGGTGCGGCCAGGGCGCTCCTTCCACAGCTGCGCCATCCACATGCCCATCAGGAACTCCGGCAGGCGCGAAGGCAGGTTGAAGCTGGAGAGGAAGGCCAGCGTGTCGCCGATGCCGCCCGGGGCCGCCCTGCCCCACATCTTGAGCGCCTCCGTGAGCGGCCAGGCGATCAGGGTCGCCCAGATGGTCAGCTTGGGCAGGCCGTAGCGGCGGGCCAACTTCAGGATCAGAGGCCAGGCCAGGGTGAACTGCATGAGCAGCCCCAGCCACCAGTAGGCCGCCGTGTTGGACATGAAGGACTGCGTGCGCAGCGGGTCCAGGAAGAACAGGTGGTACAGGGCCGAGGGCAGCCAGTCCGCCGGGTTGGTGACCCGGTAGACCACCGCGTTGCCCAGCACCACCAGCACCACGGCCACGTAGTAGTGCGGGCACAGCCGCCACAGCCGCCTGGGCACGAAGCTCCTGAACGTGGGCACCGGGGCGGGGTTCTCCCCCACGTAGGGCATGGCCAGCAGGAAGCTGGTCATCACGTTGAAGACCACCACGCCCAGGGCCAGGTCCACGAACAGCTCGCCCAGGAGCGTCCCGGCGTAGGCGTCGCGCAGGGGGCCGATGCCCTGGAAGAGGTGGTGCAGGAAGATGCCGATCATGGCGATGGCGCGGATGAAGTGCAGCTGCGGGATGTCTTTCTTCACGCTCTGGGCTCCTGGTGTTACGTCCGATTCAATTGGCGGCTTGGGTGTGTCGGTCAAACGGGGCGCGGTCAGCCCTCGAAGCGGATCACCACCAGGGTCACGTCGTCCTCCTGGGGCGCGCCGTCCAGGAACCGCCGCCAGTCCTCGGCGATGGCTTCCATGATGGCCTGGGCGGGCAGCGCGGCGTTGGCGCGGATCACGGCGCGCAGCCGGTCCTTGCCGTACATGGAGCCGTCCGGGCCGAAGGCCTCCCACAGGCCGTCGGTGCCCAGCACCAGCACGCTGCCCGTGGGCCAGCCCGTCATGCGCTCGGGCAGGTAGGCGCTCTCGGGGTCCACTGCCAGGGGCAGACCCCGGCCCTTGAGCTCGCTGAAAACGTCCGTGGCGGGGTCGTAGACGATAGCCGGATCGTGCCCAGCCCTCACCCACTCCAGGGTCTTGCGCGCCGGGTCCAGCACGAGCATGAACATGGTGATGAAGTGGCCCGACCCGGCCACATCCCGCGCCAGATGGCGGTTGAGGGTGGTCACGATGCGCGACGTGTCGGAGAGGCACAGCGCTGCCTGGCGCAGAAAGCCACGGGCCGAGGCCATGAGCAGGGCCGAGTCCATGCCGTGGCCGGAGACGTCCGCCACCACCACGGACAGGCTGTCGCCCGCCAACTCCAGGAAGTCGTAGTAGTCGCCCCCGGTCTGGCCGGAATAGACGGCCGCGGCGGCGATATCCAGCCCCGGCCGGACGGGGAGCTTGCCCGGCAGCAGGCTCCGCTGCACGGCCTGGGCCTGGTCCAGGGCGTTCATCAGGCTCACGCGGTGGCGCAGGCTCTCGATCATGGAGTTGGTGCGCGCCGCGATCACCCCGAACTCGTCGGCCGTGGCCACGGGGATGAAGCGGTCCAGCAGGCCCTGGCTCACGGAGTCCAGCACCGCGGTCTGCTCCTGCAGGAGCCTGCGCAGATTCTCGGAATAGCGCAGGATCAACCCGATGACCCCGCCCACCAGCACCGCGGTCACGAAGACCACCTCCACCATGACGGAGCGCTTGGCCACGGCCAGGGCCTGGGCCCCGCCGGCGTGCGTGGCCAGCCAGTCAACGGCGTTGTTCAGTATCAGGGTGAGCAGCGCGGCCACCAACAGGGTGGAGCCCGTTGCCACCACGGCCAGCTTGCGGGCCAGGGGCCGCACCCGCGCCGGAGGCTTGTGCCAGCTCTTGCGGCAGGCCGTGGCGATGATGTCCCGCTGACGTCCCAGGGCCGCGTCCATGGAAAGGAAGAAAGCCACGGCCGTCATGCCCAGGAAGAGCTTGACCCCGCTGAAGACCGGGAAACCCTTGACCAGTGTGTTGAAGGCCATGGCCATGAGCCCCGCCGCCAGTCCCAGGCCGAAGTCCACCCAGAACTGCCAGCCGACCTGGACGAAGATGTGGCGCGGGTCCACCAGCAGCCTGAGCAGCGGGCCGCGCAGGCACAGCGTCGCGGCGAAAGCCCCGAAGATGATCGCCCCCAGCTCCACGGGGGGCAGAGACTCCATGAAAGGTCAGACGTGCCCGCCGTAGAGCGTGAGCAGCGCCGAGCCTATCAGGCATCCCAGCCAGAGGCGGATTGAGTGCGCGTTGTTTTCCATCCGTGAGCCTGCTCCCGTCGTATGCGTTGCGCGGCCGCGGCCTCCTCGGGGGGCGGGGGCGCTGGAACTTCCCATTGACTATGACTTTTTTGCGCCTGGTTGTCGACCTGAAGAGTCGTAAAAAAGCCCCCCGCTTGCGCGGGGGGCCTCGGGTTCAGGCTGACTCTTGGGCTAGTTGGCGGTGAGCTTCTTGTCGCCGTCCCAGACCTGATCGGCCTTGGGCAGCGCCTTGAGGTAGGTGGTCCAGGTGTATTTCTTCAAATTTTCCGGGTCCATCTGCATCTTGCGGCTCCACTCCAGGATGGGCGGAACCAGGGTCTTGACGTCGCCTTCCAGGGTCTTGCTGATGCCGTAGTTAGTGGCCTGCTGGGAGAGATCCGCGCTGCGGCGGGCGTACTCCTGGGAGCGGGCCAGGGTGTCCAGCGACTTCACGGGGTTGTGCGCGCCCATGGAGTTCTCGGCGGAGATGATGTCCCACATCCACTGGGCGTGGCGCAGGTTCTCCTTGGCCTGGATCATCAGGGCCTCGGCGTTGGGGTTCTTCTCGCCCTTATACTCGTTGGCCTGGCGCACGGCCTCGTGGGCGCGGATCACGTATTCGGCGGCCTTGTTCAGCTGGTCGTGCACCCTGCTCTGGGCGAAGAGCACGCGGCTCTTGAGGTATTCGGCGGTCTTGTCCTGGTGGCACTGCTTGCAGGTGCCATCGATGTTGAGCAGCGGCGAGGTCCACTGGTGGTTGCTGATCTTCTTCTTATCGGGGTCCACGTTGCGGGTGTAGGCCATGTGGCAGTCCGCGCAGGCCACTCCGGCCGCCCCGTGGGGGCCGTTGATGAAGTTCTCGAACTCGGGGTGCTGGGCTTTGAGCATGGGCGTCTTGGAGACGGGGTGCACCCAGTCGGCGAACCAGCCTTCCATGCCCTTGTCCTCCACGATGCCGTGATCCTTGTAGTACTCGTACATGTTCTCGGGGTCCACGCCGGCGAAGGGCTTGTCCTGCGTGGCGCCGCTGGTCCAGGGGAACACGGGCATCTTGGCCGCGCCGAACTTGGCCTCCTGGAAGTAGTACTCCACGTGGCACTGGGCGCACACGTAGGACCGCATCTCGTTTCGGGTGGCCTTGGTCAGATCCACGCCCAGCTTCTTGAAAGCTTCCTTGAGCGGAATGGAGGAGATACGCAGCTTCATGTCCGCCGGGTCGTGACAGTAAGGGCAGCCGATGGTGTTGTCCTTCATGTCCTGCTTCTGGCGGAAGGAGTTGAACTCCATGGTCCAGACCTTGTCGCCGTATTCCTGCACCCACCCGGCCATCTTGTTGGTCTTGCAGTTCCAGCAGGTTGTGGGCAGGCCCGCCTGTTCGGAGTAGCGGTTGATGCGGTCGGTGTTCTCGATGTCCTGTATGGCGTAGGTGTGCCCGCGCGCCTTTTTGTACTCGAAGCTGAAGGGGTAGCCCAGCCAGAGGTTCTTCAGGTAGGGCTGGCCCGCCTTGGGGTTGCCCTTGGGGGGCTGGTGCACGGTGTCGTTCTTGTCCCAGGGAACGGGGCCGCCGTAGTCGGTGAGCTGCTTGAGGTCGTCCTGGTTGTTGCGCTGGTAGGTGAGCCACTGGGCCGGGAAGAGCTTCTCGAAGGCCTTGTTGGAGGTCTCCTCGCTCTTGAGCCCGGTCTTGTATACGGGAGGCTTGGGGGCCTCGGCCTGCTGGCCGCAGCCGACCAGGATCACGCTCAGGCCCGCAGCAGCGAGCAACGCCAGCAAAAGCTTGTTCTTAGCCATCGGCGACCTTCCTTGTGGATATGGGGGAGCGGGACTTGTGCGGTACGGAACGGTGGCAGTCCACGCAGTAGGGCTTGGAGTCCATGGCCACGGTGGAGACGGTGGCCGAGTGGCAGCGCAGGCAGTTGGCCTGGATGACGTCCTTGTGGAGCTTGTTGGCGTGGATCACGTCCGGAATATTCTTGGTCACCGTGCTCCAGGCGTCGCTGGCCCCGGCGGCGGCTTTGAAGGGGATCTTGGCGGCCAGGTTGTTGGGGGCGTGGCAGTCGTTGCAGGTGACCTTCACATGCCCGGAGTTCTGGTAGGTCCAGGTCTCCTCGCTCATGGTGTGGCAACTGGAGCAGAACGCGGCCGTATCCGTGGCCTGCATGGTGTAGGCTCCGCCCGCGCCCAGCACGATGACCGCCGCCAGCACCATGGCCACGGCGAACCAGTTTGTTTTCCCTGAATGCTTAGGCGGCGAATTGCTCATGCGGCGTCCTCCTCTGGGCTTGCCCGGGCCTGTCTCCGGGCGGTTGCGACTGGTGTACACCTTAGCTCAAGGGCCCCCCGGGAAATGTGACCTGGATCACAAACAGGGCGAAAAATAACCTCCCCTCCTCACTAATGGCAGGGCAGTGCCCCGCAAACAAACATGTTTTTCCGAACTATTAGCAGCCTGCCACAGGGACGCAAGGGAAATCGTTCGCAGCGCCATGAGGACGCAAAATCCTCCCGGAATCGTCTGGATCGATGCGGCGCAGCACCGCTGCCAGCCAGAGCTCGCCACTGACGCAGGGATTGCGACGGACGAAACATTCCTAAAATTGTACAATTGCGTCGTTCCTGGGCAAATGGATCACCATCGCCCCATTGTTGCGTCCGCAGGCCGGGATCGGGCTCCCGAGCGGATGGAACGGCAGCGGGGGCGGTCCGGTTGCGCATGGGACGCGTCACGCCCGGCGCTGAAAGACAGTGAAGATGCAAAGATGGCACGATGGCGAAGGCCCATCGGATGGGGGACGGGGGGAGCCGGGCGGGAGCATAAGCCGCCCGGCAAGGCTGACCCGGCGGGACGGGGGGATCAGTGCTCGATGGCCGCCCGCTGGTCCGCCTTGTCCTGGGCGTTCTTGGCTTCGAGCGACTTCTTCAGGTCGGCGTCGAGAGCCAGGTAGGCCGCCTTCGCCTTGAGCTTGGCTTCGCGGAACACGGCCGCGCGCTCTGCCAGGCCGTCTTGGAGGGCCTCCTGCTCGGCGCCCTCGAAACGCAGGTAGGCGTCCCGCTGGGCCTTCACCTTGTCGGCCAGCTTCTCAAGCTGAGCCTGCGTGATCCGGTTCTGCGCGCAGCACGGAGGCTGGGCCAAGCACAGAACGCAGGTTCCCGCCAGCAGCAGGCAGGTCATGAAGCGACGCACGGAACACCTCCACGTCAAGGTCGAGAACGTTTGCTCTGCGGTTTGCGATTTCCCGGTAACATGCCGGGCCGATTCGGCGCAATCATTAGGAACAGGAGGGGTCTTGCCTCCGGGGCAACGCAGACGCGGGGCCGTGCGCGGCGAAAAAACGCATTGTCCGAGCAGGCTGTTATCTGGTAGTATGGGGCACCGCCGACATTCACGAGGATACCATGCGCACCGCGAAAACATTGCTCATCGCCGCCGCCATCGCGGCCTCCCTGGCCCTCTCCACCGCCGCCTTCGCCGACACGGTGGACTACTCCTCCATGCTCCCCGACCAGATCGAGGCGGCCATGCGCATGGAACGCGCCAGCTACCGCGACGCCATGAACCGTCTCCACGCGCTGGAGAACAGCGGCATGGACAAGAGTTCCCCCGAGTACAAGGCCAAATTCGATACCCTGGTGCGCGAGGCTGAAGAGCACCGCGTCAACCAGGACGTGATGCGCGAGGCCCTGCGCCAGCAGCAGCGCTCCTACAAGGGCAAATAGCCTCCAGAGGCCCCCCGGACTGGAGAGCCCATGAATCCAGACGCCCCGACGGACCCTCAGGTTTCGGCCAACGCATGATCCCCGGGCTCCCCGGAGCGCCTTCTCCGCTGGCCCGGCCTGCCTCCCCAGCTTCCTGGCAGAGGCGTCCGCAAACGGCCTGATGGGGCTGACTCCGGCCAGCCCAGGCCGCCGGAAGACACCACCCGCGAACAAAAAAACGGACCCGGTGCGGCAGTTGATGCCGCACCGGGTCCTGTCTTTGGTAGCCCCGCCGGCGCGTCAGGCCGGGCGCATGGTGACCATGCGGCGCATCTCCTCCGGGCTGATGGACTCGTAGATGCGGCCCATGGCCTGGAAACACTGGGAGAGGTTTCTGTAGAGGGTGAGCTGGTCGAAACAGGCCTTCTTGATCTCGGAGATGGCATGCACCCCTGGCCGGATCAGGCGCACGGCCTGCACCACCGAACCGGGATGGTCGCAGAGCACGATGTGCGCCGTGCTCCCGGCGGGCGTGGCTTCGAAGAACTGGCGGCGTTTCTCCTCGGGTTCGACGAAGATGTTGAAGGCCACCTCCAGCCCGCCGAAGTTCTCGATATCAAGCACCAGCACCGGGATGGCGTCCTCAACGTAGACCCCGCAGGAGACGGCGCCGGTGGCGAACCCCAGCACCTCCTCCCGCGAGAGGCCCCCGTAGAAGAAGAACACCTCGAAGCCGCCCCCCACCAGAACCGGGGCCGGGCCTTCGCCCTCGGGCCTGATGCCCAGGGCCTGGCCCACCTGCAGATCCAGCGCGGTCACGGCTGCGGGCCTTCGGCTATTTCGCGCGCTTGGCCAGATCCTGGCGCAGCTTGTTCAGGTTTTCCTCGATGGGGTCGCCCTTCACCTTGAGCAGGGCCTGGCCGTAGGCGATGTCGAAGGGGATGATGTTGTTGGCCTTGTCCTGGTAGATGGCGTTCATGGCCTGCTTCACGTCGTAGGGGCGATAGGGGAACCAGCCGCTGAAGCACTCGCGGAAGGCCTTGTCGGCTTCCTGGGGGCTGGTCTTGGAAGAATCCAGGGTCATGACGGCGCTCATGCAGACAGTGCGGAAGGCGAAGGCCATGCCCTCCAGGTACAACTCGCGCTCCTTGTCGGTCATGCCGTTCCAGCGCTGGCCGAAGTTGCTCACGGTGGCGCGGGGGGCGGCGGAGGCGGCGGCCCCTGAGGCGGCGCCCGAAGCGGCGGGCTTCTTGTCTCCGGCCTTCTGCTGGGCGAAGGCGGGCACGGCCAGGGCGAGGATCAGGGCCAGGGCGGTCAATAAGGCTTTGCGGGCCATTGCGGTCTCCTTGGGTGAATGGTTGCGCCCCGCGGGGCTTTCGGGGTGTAGCCCCACTGGCGAAAAAATCAAGTGCGGTCTGGCTGGCCTGGGCGGCCGGCAGCCAGGCCGGAGCCTATCCGGCCGTGTTCGCGGACCATAGGGCAGCCAGCCTTGGGGAGGGGCCAGCGCGCCGGGGAGCCTGCCGATGGTTTTGAAGAACATCGACCGG